>NZ_JBHVDX010000042.1:0-54184 GCF_042802555.1 Streptomyces sp. NPDC057474
AGGCAGGCCACCACCCTGTGAAGGCGGACCGAAGCCCCCGGGCGGTGGAGTGTGTTCCCCGGTCGGATCGCCCGGCGGCGGGCCGTAGCCCCCTGATGGAGGCCCGAACCCTCCGCCGTTCGACGGCTGTGTGCCGTCCGGCGGCCGGGGCGGCTGGGACGGTGGCGGCGGCATGCCCATACCGACCAGAGTCGCCGCGAAACAGCCAAGACGCGAGCCCTGCGCGGGAGTTGATACGGACTCATGCCACGGATCGCATGATTCCGGAGAAACCCGCGTAGGGATCGGTCAGGGGAGGCGCAGGAGTCGGCCGAGACAGAAGCCGGCGGGGCGAGGGAGGAGGCCCCCTCCGCGTCAGCGGCAAGGGCCTCCCACGCGCGCGTGATTCAGCCGTGCGCGCCCAGCAGGTGGTCCATCGCCAGCTGGTCGAGCTGCTCGAAGGCCATTCCGCGAGCGGCGGCGGCCTCGGCGTCGAACTCCTCGAAGGCCGCACGGTCCGCGAGCAGCGCCTGCAAGCCGTCGGCGGCCGTGGGCTGGGCCAGCTGGTCCAGCCGTGCGACGCGCAGGGCCTCCTGCACCGCCGGGTCCGCGCGGAAGGCGGCCGCACGCTCCTTGAGGATGAGGTAGTTGCGCATGCAGCCCGCGGCCGACGCCCACACCCCGTCGAAGTCCTCGGTGCGCGGCGGCTTGAAGTCGAAATGCTTCGGGCCCGCGTAACCGGCGCTCTCCAGGAGATCGACCAGCCAGAAGGCGGAGCGCAGGTCGCCCGCGCCGAAGCGGAGGTCCTGGTCGTACTTGATGCCGGACTGGCCGTTGAGGTCGATGTGGAAGAGCTTGCCCGCCCAGAGGGCCTGGGCGATGCCGTGCGGGAAGTTCAGCCCGGCCATCTGCTCGTGGCCGACTTCGGGGTTGACGCCGTACAGCTCCGGGCGCTCCAGGCGCTCGATGAAGGCCAGGGCGTGGCCGACCGTGGGCAGCAGGATGTCGCCGCGCGGCTCGTTCGGCTTGGGTTCGATCGCGAACTTCAGGTCGTAGCCCTGAGAGGTCACGTACTCGCCGAGGAGGTCGAAGGCCTCCTTCATACGGTCGAGCGCGTCCCTGACGTCCTTGGCGGCACCGGACTCGGCGCCCTCGCGGCCGCCCCACGCGACGTAGATCTTGGCACCCAGCTCGACCGCCAGGTCGATGTTGCGGATCGTCTTGCGCAGCGCGTACCGGCGGACGTCGCGGTCGTTGGCGGTGAAAGCGCCGTCCTTGAAGACGGGGTGCGTGAAGAGGTTTGTGGTGGCCATCGGCACGGTCATGCCGGTCGTGTCCAGGGCCGCGCGGAACCGCTTGATGTGCTCCTCGCGCTCACTGTCCGAGGACCCGAAGGGGATCAGGTCGTCGTCGTGGAAGGTCACCCCGTAGGCGCCGAGCTCCGCCAGACGCTGCACCGACTCGACCGGGTCGAGGGCGCGCCGGGTGGCGTCACCGAACGGGTCCCTTCCCTGCCAGCCGACGGTCCACAGGCCGAAGGTGAACCTGTCGTCGGGGGTGGGCTGGTAGTTCATGCCGCGGCTCCTTGCGCTCCGACTATTTCGTCATGGCGATTTACAAATTAGTATGCGGACGCGTCTCTGGGAAGACAAGATGTCGCCGGACGGAGGCGTCAGCCGCGTAAGCGGCCATCACGAGCCGTGTGAGAGGGAGAGCCCGATGTCAGCAGCCGAGGGTCCGCTCGTCGTCGGTGTGGACTCGTCCACACAGTCCACCAAGGCCCTGGTCGTCGACGCGTCGACCGGACGGGTGGTGGCGAGCGGGCAGGCGCCGCACACCGTGTCCTCCGGTGCGGGCCGGGAGAGCGATCCCCGCCAGTGGTGGGACGCGCTGCGCGAGGCGCTGCACCAGTGCGGGAAGGCGGCACGCGAGGCCTCGGCGGTGTCGATCGGCGGCCAGCAGCACGGCCTCGTCACCCTCGACGCCCAGGGCGAGCCGGTCCGCCCGGCACTGCTGTGGAACGACGTGCGCTCGGCGCCGCAGGCGACCCAACTGGTGGAGGAACTGGGCGGCGCGAAGGCCTGGGCGGAGCGCGCCGGCAGTGTGCCGGGCCCGTCCTTCACCGTCACGAAGTGGGCCTGGCTGGCCGAGAACGAGCCCGGGGCGGTCCGCGCGACCGCCGCCGTACGCCTGCCGCACGACTATCTCACCGAGCGCCTCACCGGTCAGGGCACGACCGACCGCGGCGACGCCTCCGGCACGGGCTGGTGGGCGTCGGCGATCGAGGCGTACGACGCGGATGTACTCGCCCATGTGGGGCTGGACCCGGCGCTGCTGCCCCGTGTGGTCCGGCCTGGCGAGGTCGCCGGGACCGTACGGGACGCCCACGACCTGCCGTTCGCCAAGGGCACCCTGGTCGCCGCCGGTACGGGTGACAACGCGGCCGCCGCGCTGGGGCTCGGGCTGCGCCCCGGCACCCCGGTGCTGAGCCTCGGCACCTCCGGCACGGTGTATGCCGTCTCCAGACACCGTCCCGCGGATCCGACCGGCACGGTGGCGGGCTTCGCCGACGCGCACGGGGACTGGCTGCCGCTGGCCTGCACCCTGAACTGCACACAGGCCGTCGACCGGGTCGCCGCCCTGCTGGGCCTGGACCGCGAGGCCGTGGAGCCCGGCACGAGTGTCACCCTCCTCCCCTACTTGGACGGCGAGCGCACCCCGGCCCTGCCGCACGCCTCGGGCCTGCTGCACGGGCTGCGTCACGACACGACCGGCGGACAGCTGCTCCAGGCCGCGTACGACGGTGCCGTCCACTCGCTGCTCGGCGCCCTCGACCTGGTGCTCGACGCGGACGCGGATACCTCCGCGCCGCTGCTGCTCATCGGCGGGGGTGCGCGGGGCGCGGCCTGGCAGCAGACCGTGCGCCGTCTGTCGGGGCGTGCCGTGCAGGTCCCCGAGGCCAAGGAACTGGTCGCTCTGGGCGCCGCCGCACAGGCCGCCGGACTGCTCACCGGCGAGGACCCGGCCGCGGTCGCCCGCCGCTGGGACACCACCCGGGGGCCGGTGCTGGAGGCCGTGGAGCGGGACGAGGAGACGCTCGCCAGGATCTCCGGGGTACTGTCCGACGCCGCGCCGCTGCTGGAGCGCGAACCGGGCGGCAGCTGACCAGGCCAGGGGGTGTCCGAAGTAGGAAAATCCGATTCCGGCATGATCTACAGGACACCCACCAGGACACACCGACGGGAGCCGGGGGAGGCATGACCGCACCACTGCACGAAACCCACCCGAGCGGCTCCGGCCGTCGCCTGCCCGACAACCAGCAGGGCATGCGCCGCCGTAACCTCTCCCGGGTCATGCACACCGTCAATACCGAGGGATCCCTGTCCCGGGCCGCCGTCGCCTCGCGCATCGGCCTGACCCGGGCCGCCGTGTCGACGCTGGTGGACGAGCTGATCCGCTCGGGGCTCCTGGAGGAGCTGGGCCCCGAGCGGCCCGGCCGCGTCGGGCGACCCGGCTCGGCGCTCGCACTCAGCAGACGCGGCCCCGCCGGGATCGGCGCGGAGATCGGTGTCGACCACCTCGCGGTCTGCGCCGTGGATCTACGCGGTGAGGTACGGGCTCGCGCAGTACGGCACGGCACCAACCGCGGCCGGTCGCCCGAACCGGTCATCGGCGAGCTGACCGAGCTCGTCCGGCGGGTCGTCGCCGAGGCGGAGGGCGAGGGCTTGTGGCCCGCGGGTCTCGCGGTCGCCGTGCCCGGGCTGGTGGCGAGCGATGCCCGAACCGTGGTCCGTGCCCCCAACCTCGACTGGCACGACACGGACCTGGGCGCCCTGTTCCCCGGTGGCCTGCCGGTGACCGTGGACAACGAGGCCAACTTCGGTGGCCTCGCGGAACTCTGGCTCGGCGACGGCACACCGCCCGACTTCCTGCACGTCTCCGCGGAGATCGGCATCGGTGGCGCGGTCGTCGTGGAGGGCCGGCTGCTCCGCGGAACGCGCGGTTTCGCGGGCGAGTTGGGGCATGTGCCCGTTCGGCCGGAAGGCCCCGACTGCGCGTGCGGTGGACGCGGCTGCCTGGAGCAGTACGCCGGTGAGGAGGCCGTTTTGCGAGCGGCCGGGCTGGAACCGGGAGAGCATCGTGTCGAGTTCCTCGCCGAGCGGGCCGCCGCCGGTGACGAGGATGTGCACCGGGCCCTGCGCGGCGCCGGCACGGCGCTCGGCATCGCGCTGACCGGCGCGGTCAATCTGCTGGACCCGCAGACCGTGGTACTGGGCGGTGCCCTGGCCGCCCTCGCGCCCTGGCTGCTGCCTTCGCTGGAACGGGAGTTGGCGCGGCGGACGGCCGGTCCGGCATGTGCCGTGACCGTGTCCCGGCTGGGCTCCGAGGGACCTCTTCTGGGTGCGGCCCACTCGGTGGTGCGGGGTGTGCTGGACGATCCGGCGACGGTCGGGGTACGGCCGTAGCGCAGCCGGCGCGCCTCACCATTCAGGCCCGCATTCATGGGCCGGCGCAGCCACTTCCCCCGTCCGGGTGACGAAGTTATCCACAACTCACTGCTTTTCCACCGTTTTCCACACGCCCGGACGGTCCGGTCGGCAATCGCCGTACCGTGATTCACGTGAGGCGCAGCCATTCGACCTGCGGATGCGTCTTCGAGTACGAAGTCGAGCTGCCCAGCGCAGAATCCAACCCACCGGAAAGGCGGACCCAAATGGAGCGAGCCAGGCCGTTGCCGAGCAGGCGACGGCTGTTGCAGGGCACCGCCCTCGCCGCGATCCCCTACGCGCTGCTCCCGAGCCCGCGGGCCGGCGCCCGGTCGCCGGCCGTCGACTACGCGCACGCCCGGTGGGAGTCGGCGAGCGCGGCCAACTACACCGCGGCCGACCGCCCGACCGGCCAACCCGTGGACCTCGTGATCATCCACGTGACGCAGACGACGTACAAGAACACCCTGCCCGTCTTCTGGAACCCTGCGAAGCAGGTCTCCGCGCACTACGTGCTCCAGTCGGCCGACGGGCGGGTCACCCAGTGCGTCCGTGAGCGCGACATCGCCTGGCACGCGGGCAACTGGGACTACAACGCGCGGAGCATAGGGATCGAGCACGAGGGCTGGGTGGACCGGCCCGATTACTTCACCGGTGCCATGTACCAGCAGTCGGCGGCGCTCACCTCGACGATCTGCGACACGTACGGCATACCGAAGGACCGCGCCCACATCATCGGCCACCACGAGGTGCCAGGCACCGATCACACCGATCCGGGGCCGCACTGGGACTGGGATCGCTACATACGTCTGGTCAACGCCGTCTGACGTTGTCCGGGTCCGAGACCGCCGGAGACCGCCGGAGGCCGCCCGAGGCCGTGCGGGCCGATGCCGCCCGAGGCGGTCCGGTCCGAGGCTGTCCGAGCCGTGGAGCGGGGTCACGTGGCTTGTCGGGCGTGCGTTCGGCGGTGACGATGGTCCCAGCTGTGCATGCTTTCCGGGGAGGCCGAGTTGACCGATCCATGGGTGGCTCTGGAAGCGGGAGCCGACCCCGTCGAGCGGGTGCGGGTGCTGCGCCGCGCCCATGAGGCGTTCACGCAGCGAGGCACGGTGGCACGACCGGTGCGTTCCGTGGTGGCGGACTCGTGGCGGCGTTCGGCGAGGGCAGGTGTCGGGCCGGAGGGCACCGCGCGTGTGGAACTGACGGACGGGGACCTGGGTTCCTATCGCGCGGAGCATCCGCTGGCCCAGGTGATGCCCTTGTTCCGCGAGTTGCTGGGCACGTTCGCTTCTGACGGCGAGCATCTGCTGGCCGTGTGCGACGCGCAGGGCAGGCTGCTGTGGGTGGAGGGGGATGCCGCGACCAGACGGCGGGCCGACCGGATGAACTTCGTGCCGGGGGCGCGCTGGGCGGAGTCAGCGGTCGGGACGAACGCGCCGGGCACCGCGGTCGCCGTGGACCGGCCCGTGCAGGTGTTCGCGGCCGAGCACTTCATACGGCGGGTGCAGCCGTGGACGTGCGCGGCGGCGCCGGTGCACGATCCGCGCACCGGGCGGGTGCTCGGCGCGGTCGACATCACCGGCGGCGACGGCCTGGCGCATCCGCACAGCCTCGGCTTCGTCCAGGCGGTAGCCAGGGCAGCCGAGTCCCAACTCGCCCTGCTCACCCCGCCCGGGGCTTCGGCCGACGCGCTCGAACTGGCCGCTCTGGGCCGCGACGAGGCCCAACTCCTCGTCGGCGGACGGAAGGTCAGGCTCAGCCGCCGGCACAGCGAGATCCTGTTGCTGCTCGCCCGGCACCCGGAGGGACTGTCCGGCGACGAGTTGCTCTGCGCGCTGTACGAGGACGAGTCGGTGACGCCGGTGACACTGCGGGCCGAACTGGCCCGGCTGCGTCGGTTGCTCGGGCCGGGGTTGCTGGGGTCGCGGCCGTATCGGCTCATGGTTCCGGTCGAGTCCGATGTGACGGTCGTGGAACGGAGGCTGGAGAGCGGCGCGGTGACGGCGGCCACGTCGGCGTACGGGGGTCCGCTGCTGCCGGGTTCACAGGCGCCGGCGGTCGTACGACTGCGGCACAGGCTCGCCGACGGACTGCGCGCGGCCCTGATAGCCCGCCGCGATCCCGACCTCCTCGCGGACTGGGCGCACGCCCCCTGGGGCGAGGACGACCTCGACGTGTGGCGGGCGCTCGCGGCCGTGCGACCGACACCGGCCGTACGGTCCCGGCTGCGCGAGCTGGAGTCGGAGCTCTCGGCACCACCGGGGTGGGGGCGCCTTCGGTATACCTGAGGGCTGCTCTCAGGGGCCGGTCGAGATTCCCGGCCCGGGCGATGCACAGGCAGCCGACGGATGGGCGGGGCGGGCGCAACGTCGTTGCAACATTCGGATTTCTAGCCTCCTCGCGAGAGCTGCCCAATGGCGGGTGGCGCTTCTCGGGAGGCAGGTATTCATGACCCGTTTCGCAGCGCCCGGCACGGACGGCGCGGTCGTCTCCTACGAGGCGCGTTACGACCATTTCATCGGGGGTGAGTACGTGCCGCCGGCGCGCGGGCAGTACTTCGAGAACCCGAGTCCGGTGAACGGGCTGCCGTTCACGGAGATCGCGCGCGGTACGAGCGAGGACGTGGAGCGCGCGTTGGACGCGGCGCACGCGGCCGCGCCCGGCTGGGGGCGTACGTCCGTGGCCGAGCGTTCGGACGTGCTGCGGAAGATCGCCGACCGGATGGAGGCGAATCTGGAGAGGCTCGCGGTCGCGGAGAGCTGGGAGAACGGCAAGCCGGTGCGGGAGACGCTGGCCGCGGACATCCCGCTCGCGATCGACCACTTCCGGTACTTCGCGGGCGCGATCCGCGCGCAGGAAGGTTCGCTGGCGGAGCTCGACGACGACACGGTGGCGTACCACTTCCACGAGCCGCTGGGTGTGGTCGCCCAGATCATCCCGTGGAACTTCCCTATCCTCATGGCGACTTGGAAGCTGGCACCCGCGCTGGCGGCGGGCAACGCGGTCGTGCTCAAGCCGGCCGAGCAGACCCCGGCTTCCATCCATGTGTGGCTGAGCCTGGTGGCGGATCTGCTGCCGCCTGGTGTGCTGAACATCGTCAACGGGTTCGGGGTGGAGGCGGGCAAGCCGTTGGCGTCGAGTCCACGGGTGGCGAAGGTGGCGTTCACGGGCGAGACGACGACCGGGCGCCTGATCATGCAGTACGCCTCGGAGAACATCACGCCGGTGACCCTCGAACTCGGCGGGAAGTCACCGAACATCTTTTTCGACGACGTGTGGTCGGCGAACGACGACTTCCGTGACAAGGCGCTCGAAGGCTTCACGATGTTCGCGCTCAACCAGGGTGAGGTGTGCACCTGCCCGTCGCGGGCGCTGGTGCAGCGCGGCTACTACGCCGAGTTCATGGAGGCGGCCGTCGCCCGCACCGAGCAGATCAAGACCGGACACCCGCTGGACACCGACACCATGATCGGCGCCCAGGCCTCCAACGACCAGTTGGAGAAGATCCTCTCCTACCTGGACATCGGCCGGCAGGAGGGCGCCAAAGTCCTCACCGGCGGTGAACGCATCGAGCACGACGGCGAGTTGAAGGGCGGTTATTACGTCCAGCCGACGATCTTCGAGGGCGACAACCGCATGCGGATCTTCCAGGAGGAGATCTTCGGTCCGGTCGTCTCCGTGACCTCGTTCAACGACTTCGACGACGCCATCAAGATCGCCAACGACACGCTGTACGGCCTGGGGGCGGGTGTCTGGACGCGGGATGCCAACACCGCCTACCGCGCGGGCCGTTCCATCCAGGCGGGCCGCGTCTGGACCAACTGCTACCACGCCTACCCGGCTCACGCCGCGTTCGGCGGCTACAAGGGCTCAGGCATCGGCCGCGAGAACCACAAGATGATGCTGGACCACTATCAGCAGACGAAGAACCTGCTGGTGTCGTACTCGCCGAAGAAGCTGGGCTTCTTCTAGGCCCAGATAAAGGGCGCCTGACCTGGGCAAATGCCCGTCAGGCGCCCTTGATGGCGTATGCCTGGGGCCGCGAGTCGAAATATGGCTCTGCTCCCGATATCTCCCACCGCTGTCCCACGTCTGACCAGCTGTTCCGGGATATGTCCGGGCCAGATCCCAGCTGACACGCCTTCAGGGGTGGCTGGCCGGCTCTTCCCACCCCTTCATCGACCGCTCGATCAGCCGGTTGGCGTGGTCTCGTGTTTCGGCCAGGAACTTGGCGTAGTAGCGGAAGAGGACATGGATGCTCTGTCCGGCTCGGCGTGCGCACTCTGCGGAGTCGACGCCGGAGGCCAGCCAGAACGAGATGCCCGCGTGGCGCAGGTCGTAGGGGCGCTTGGCCAGTTCCAGGGTGTGCTCCTCAAGCGTGAGGGCGGCTTCGCGTGCTCGCCCCCAGGTGATGCCATATGCCGAGGGATCGAGATAGTTCCCGGCTGCGTTCTGGAACACCCGTCCATCGGCCGCGACGTCGAATTGCTGTATGTGCTCGCGCAGCATGCGGACGAGCACCGGAGGTATGGGCACGGGGCGCGTGGCCTTGGCCGCCCGCCGTTTCAGCGCATGGATTTCGTAGGCGCCACCGTCGTCGGTCCACTCCTTGCCTGCGGTCACCACACCGCCCTTGAGATTCAGCAGACCCCAGCCGCTCGCCGGCAGACGGCACTGGGCCTTCTTCAGGTGGATGACCTCCCCCGGGCGCATCGACGCGTAATACATGCAGCCGAAGAAGGCATAGAGATGGGGGCCACGGCCTGGCAAGGCCCTGACGGCTGCGAGCAGCCGTGCGACCTGGGCCGGATTCGGCACGCAGTCGGGGTCGACCTCGTCAGCGACCTCCGGCGCCGACCAGCGAAGACCGTTCAGCGGATGGTGCGAGAAGTATCCGCGTTCAACGGCCGTCCCGAAGACCTCGTTGACTGCGGCCTTCTTCCGTTTCGCGGTCTTCGCGGCAGCGGCTGTACCGTCCACCTTCCGGCACAGGGCGTCCAGACCGCGGCGCAGTACGACAGGGTCCTCCAGTTCGCTGACAGGCAGCGAGCGCCGCTTCAGCCAGTCCAGCGCGGCCTGCCACTCTTCGCGCGGCTGGGACTTCCAGGCGTTCTTGTTGAAGGCCCACGAGTACAGAGCGCGCCGCAGGACACGCGGCTCCCGGTACACGGACCCCGGTTCGACCAGGGCCGGGGTGATGGTCGCCAGCGCGTCAGCGAGCGTCCGGCGGGTATTCCCCGGGGTACGGTCCCACCGGTGCTCGATGTACTCCTGGGCCAGGTCGTACCAAGTAGTCCGCTGTTTCAAGGCCCGGAGCTCGGAGGCCGGCAGGCCGGTTCGTGTATCGAACGGTTCGCCCTCGCGGGCAGCGGTGATCAGCTTGGAACGTCGGCTCTCGGCAAGCCCCTTGCTGATGAACGACTCGGAGTTCTCCAGGCCGTTCACCGTCCAGCGAACCTCAAATGCCGTGCGGCGATTAGCCCGTTCCCGTATCTCCCAGAACCGGACTTTGTAACTCATCGCCATTCAGGCGTATCCCTTTCGCATGCCTCCCACCACGCGTCCAAGTCGGCGCGGCGGCAGCGGAGTTCAAGGCGGATCCAGCGCCCGACGCGGGTGTGGTCGATCGCGATGCCTCGGTGGCCTCGCTGCGCGGCAAGAGCGTTGAGGCGGCGGGCGAGTTCCCGGTTGCTCC
The DNA here is from genome assembly GCF_042802555.1 of Streptomyces sp. NPDC057474. Classification (NCBI taxonomy): domain Bacteria; kingdom Bacillati; phylum Actinomycetota; class Actinomycetes; order Kitasatosporales; family Streptomycetaceae; genus Streptomyces; species Streptomyces sp. NPDC057474. The sequence goes on from NZ_JBHVDX010000042.1 coordinate 10,162, forward strand.
AACCGGTGGCAGAGAGGGCGTACGCGAGGGCCGCGTTCGGAGTGTTCATCGTGGATCTCGATGGCTGGTGAGGCGCGGTGGGGGCGTGTGGTGGGGGTGCGGATGGGTCCGCACCCCCTTCAGCCGTAGAGGGGGTTGGGGTTGGAGCGCGACGGTGTCTGTGTGCCGCTCAACAGCGGTGCGGTGAAGGCCAGTTGAGGCGGCGGGTGCCGCTGAAGAGGAGGCTCTCTGATGGCAGAGACCGCAGTTCCCAGGATCGTTTCCACCGTGTCGGCCGGTGAGTCGGTCGACTTGAGCCGGGTGCACTTCGTGGGTGTCGGCGGTGTGGGGATGCTGCCGGTGGCGCGGGTCTGCGCCGAGCGGGGGTTCGTCGTGTCCTGCAGTGACACGGCGACGTCGGAGGCTCTGGCGGTGTTGTCCGGCGTCGGGGTGGGTGTGCATCGCGGGCAGGCTGCGGGGCAGGTGCCGGCGGACGCGACGGCGGTGGTGTTCACGCATGCGGTCGCGGAGACCAACCCGGAGATCGTCGAGGCGCGGCGGATGGGTATTCCGCTGGTGCATCGTTCGGTGGCGTTGAACTCTCTGTTGGTGGGGCGTACGGCGGTCGGGGTGCTGGGTACGCACGGGAAGTCGTCGACGGCGGGCATGCTCGCCTTCGCTCTGACCGGGATGGGGCTGAACCCGTCGTATGTGGTGGGTGGTGATCTCGACGGGCCCGCCAGCGGAGGCCGCTACGGCGGTGCGGGCGGGTTCTTCGTGGCCGAGGTCGATGAGTCCGACCGTACGCATGTGGGGGTGGGTGTGGACGTGGCGGTGATCACGAACATCTCGTACGACCACGTGGAGAACTATGCCGGGGAGTTGGATCACGTCGACGCCTATGAGGCGTGTGTGCGGGGGGTGCGGCCCGGCGGCACGGTGGTCCTCAACGTGGATTCGGGCGGGTGTCGTGAGCTGGCGTCGCGGCTGGTGATGGCGGGGGACGGTCCGCGTCTGGTGACGTTCGGGCAGTCGTCGTCGGCGGACTGGCGGCTGACGCGTGCCGTGAGCGTGGGTGGGCGGAGTACGGGTGTGCTGTGTGGTCCGGGCGGGCTGGAGTTCGACCTCGCGGTCGGGGTTGCGGGGGTGCATCAGTTGGTCAATGCGGCCGGGGCGGTGGCCGCCGCGTTGCACGTGCTGAACCAGGACTGCGACGCCGTGGTGGAGCAGTTGTGCGGGTTCCGGGGTGTGTACCGGCGGATGAGTTCGGCGGGCGTGGCGGGTGGGGTGCATGTGTACGACTCCTTCGCGCACCACCCGGAGGAAGTGTGTGCGGACCTGGCGGCGGCGCACAGTCTCTTCGACGCCGAGGCCCGGGTCTTCACGGTGTTCCAGGCTCCGGGGCAGGTGCGGCTGGATGCGTTCGGGGCGGAGTTCGCCAAGGCCTTGGCGGGTTGTGCGCATGTGGTGGTGACGGGTGGCGGCTCCCGCAGTCGCCGAGAGGGAGCGCTGCGGGAGCTGGCCGAGAGCGTCGTTCACGCCGGCGGGTCGGCTTCGGTGTCCCTCGCCGGTGGTGAGGCCGTGCTGGAGGTCGCGGTCCGGGCGCGTCCGGGTGATGTGGTGGTGCTCATGGGGACCGGTGATCTGGTCGGCCAGGGCCCGCTGCTGCGGGCGATGCTGGCGGAGCCAACCCTCAGGGAATCCTAGTCCCCGCTGAGGTGGGGGTCCGGCTGGAGCAGCGCGTCGGCGAGCTGTTCCAGCCGGACCCCGCGGGAGGCCTTGACCAGGACCACGTCGCCGGGCCGGAGGATGGAATGCAACAACTGCAGGGCCGTCTCCTGGTCCGGCAGGTGGTTGGCGGAGGCGCCGGCGGCGCTGGCAGCCGTCTGGATCCATCCCGCCTCCTCCCCTCCCACGGCGATGACCTGGTCCAGGTCGAGGGCGGCGGCGTGCCGTCCGATCTCCTCGTGCGCGGTACGGGCGTCGTCGCCGAGTTCGTTCATCTGGCCGAGGACGGCGATGGCGCGCTGGTCGTGGCCGCGGGCCATCGTGGCGAGCGCGGTGAGGGAGGAGCGCATCGAGTGGGGGTTGGCGTTGTAGGCGTCGTTGACGATGGTGACGCCGTCGGGCCGGGTGTGGGTCTCCATCCGCCACCGTGACTGCCCGGTCGCGGATGACAGCAGCTCGGCGATGTCGTCGACGCCGAGGCCCGCGTCGCGGCCGACGACGGCTGCGGCCAGGCTGTTGTGGATCTGCACCTCGCCGACCAGCCCAAGCTGCACGCGGGCGGTGCCTTCGGGCGTGCGCAGGGTGTAGGCGGGCTGGCCAAGGGCGTTGACTGTCACGTCCGTGGCGCGAATGTCGGCCTGCTCGTTCAGGCCGTAGGTTACGACGCGGGCGCTGGTGCGCTCGGCCATGGCGCGTACGAGTGGGTCGTCGGCGTTGAGAACGGCGAGTCCCTCGTCCGGCAGTGCCTCGACGAGTTCGCCCTTGGCCAGGGCGATGTTGTCGCGGCCGCCGAACTCGCCGACGTGCGCGGTGCCGACGTTGGTGACGACGCTGATGTCGGGCGGGGCGATGTCGGTGAGGCTGCGGATGTGGCCGATGCCCCGAGCGCCCATCTCCAGCACGAGGAACCGGGTGGAGGCATCGGCGAGCGTGATCGTCAGCGGCAGGCCGATCTCGTTGTTGAAGGACTGCGGTGTGGCGACCACGCTGCCGGCGGCGGGCAGGACCTGGGCGATGAAGTCCTTGGTGCTGGTCTTCCCCGCGGAGCCGGTAATGGCCACGACCGTCGCCTGGTCGAGGGCCCCGTGGACGAGGTGGCGGCCCAGCCGTCCGAACGCGGCGAGGACGTCGTCCTCGACGAGGATCGCGGGGGCGCCGACCGGGCGGGTGACCAGGGCCGCGACGGCGCCCTTGTTGACGGCTGCCTCGGCGTAGGCGTGGCCGTCGGTGTGCTGTCCGGCCAGGGCGATGAACAGGGAGCCGGGGGCGGCGTCGCGGGAGTCGAAGACCGCGGGCGCGGTGACGAGGGCGTGGGGGTCGAGGACGTCGGTGAGCTTGCCGCCGACGACTTCGGCGATCGCCGACAGGGACATGGGGTGCATCTGTGGTTTCTCCCTGGTCAGGTGGATGAAGGGGAAGCTACCGGCTGGACGGCGGCAGTCGGGGAAGGCTGAGTCGGTCCGGTGCGGCGCAGGTCGAGGCTGACGCCGCGATAGCCGAAGAAGTCGGCGAACCGGTCGACGGGAAGGCTCGCTTGACGGGCCTGGGGGGTATGGCCGCTGGGATTGCGGTAGATGATCCGCCGTTGTCGTGGCCGATCGCCAGCACCAGGTGCCCGCCGCGCCGTTCCGGGTCAAGCCCGGGTCTGCGGATCTCCCTGGACACCGACGTCATCACCATGCGCCCCTCGTCCAGGAGCGCAAGGAGGTCGGCCGGGTCGAGGTGGCCGTGCACGGTGGCGGCCATCTGGTGGGTGTCCTCGACGTACCGGGCGAACGGGGCGTAGATCAGGCCCTTGATCTCGTCGTCCTGCTGGACGTAGGCGCCGTAGCGGCGGGCGCCGGCCAGCAGCGTGAACAGGCTGGGCGCGTCATCGGAGCGGTGCAGCAGGGCCATGCGCAGGCAGGCGATGCCGCAGATGTGGCGGCACCACTTGCTGTAGGCCGCGTGGGAAGGGGCCCCGGACAGGGGCCAGTTGGGGTCGTCGGCCGGGTCGTAGCCCAGGTAGGCGATGCGGGTGATCAGGTGGGCGGAGGCGTACTGGGTCACGACCGGCACTGGGGTGTGGACCGAGGGCCGATCATGTTTGTCGTCCTCAGCGCAGCACGGACGCGGCAGTCGCATCGCTGTTCCCTTCGGTTCGTTCCAGTGCGATGTCCAGCAGACTGCGGTACGCAGGCCAGTCCACGTTGCCTCCGGAGAACACCACGCCGACGGGTCCCTCCGGAAGGCGGTGGGCCGCGTGCAGCAGTCCGGCGAAGGCGACCGCGCCGGACGGCTCGGCGGCGCTGCGGTAGTGGCGCCACAGATACGCCATCGCCTCGCCGATCGCCTGCTCGGGCACCGTGATGACGCCGGACAGCAGACGCCGGTTGATCTCGAAAGGCAGACCGGCCGGCTGCGTATGGCCAAGCCCGTCGGCGACGGTGGTCGGGGGCGGTATCGGGACCAGGTGCCCGGCGCGCAGGGACTGGAAGGTGTCGTCGGCCGCCTCCGGTTCCACCCCGATGACCTTGACGCCCTGGCCAGCCGCGGCGAGCGCGACACCGGCCGCGAGCCCTCCCCCACCTACGGGGACGACAATCGCCGCCAGGTCGTGGACCTCCTGCAGCATCTCCCAGCCGACCGTCCCGGCCCCGGCGACCACCATCGGGTCGTTCGCCGACGGCACGATCACCGACCCGTCGCGCAGAGCGATCCGGTGGACGATCTCATCCCGCCGGTGCCGGCGCCGGTCGTAGGAGACGATGCGCGCGCCCAGGGCTTCGATCGCTTCCCGCTTCGCGGCCGGGGCGTCGGCGGGGATGACCACCGTGGCGGACACCTGATGCAGATGGGCGGCGAGCGCGAGGGCATGGGCGTGGTTGCCGGAGGACGCGGCGATCACACCCGCCGCACGCCGGTTCTCGTCCAGGCAGGCCACTGCGTTGTAGGCCCCGCGCAGCTTGAACGACCCGGTGCGCTGGAGGTTCTCGGCCTTCACCCACACCCGGCGGCCGAGCAGGGCGTCAGCCGCCGGGGAGGTGAGCATCGGCGTGCGGATCGCGACGCCCCGCAGGCGCTGCACCGCATTCAGCACTGCGGTCGAAGCCACCGGCACGGTCGTGGTGCCCCCGTTCATGACTGGGCCCGGCGGTTGGTGAGCGAGCCGCGCAGGATGTGCGTCAGCAGCTGCTCGTAACTGATGCCGTCCTCGTACGCCATCAGGGCCAGGTTTCCGCTCCGTGACAGGCCCGGCAGGGTGTTGACCTCCAGCCAGATCACCTCAGCGGCGTCCGTGACGATCACGTCGTGCCGCGAGTACGAGTGGCAGCGCAGGGCCCGGTGGGCGACGACCGCCTGCTCCTTCAACTCCCGCATCGTCTCGGGGCGAACCCGGGCCGGACAGTGATAGGCGCACTCGGCCGTGCCCCGCTTCGCAGCGTACGAGTAGAGCCCGTTGGGAGTCTCGGCCTCCAACGGAGGCAGCACATGGAAGGTGTCGGGACCCGTCTCCAAAACACCGACGCTGACGGATCGCCCCGTGTGGAAGGCCTCGGCCATCAGCTCCACATCGGGGCTGGCAAGCAAAGAGGCCAGCTCTGCCGTGGTCCGGGCCAGCTGAAGCCCGATCGATCCGCCCTCCCCCACCGGCTTGACCATCACGGGCATACCCAACAGCCCGGCGATACGAGCCGCTTCGCGCTCTGCATCGGCCGTCGCCTCGCCCCGGACTCCCCTGGGCACGCGCACCCCTGCCGCCGACACGACGGTCTTCGCAGCGTGCTTGTTCATCCCGACGGCCGAGGCCAGCACCCCGGATCCGGTGTACGAAACGCCCAACGTCTCCAGCATCCCCTGGACCCGGCCGTCCTCCGCGCCCCGGCCGGCGATGGCGAGGAAGGCCGCCTGAGCACCGTCGAGTGCGGCGAGGAGCGCCTCGGGTCGGCCGTCGAGGTCGACAAGAATCGTCTTGACGCCCATGGATGTGAGGGCGTCGTTCACCGTACGGCCGGACAGCAGTGAGCGATCGCGTTCTAACGACCAGCCCCCGGTGATCACAGCTACGGACGAGGTGAATTCGCCGGGGGCGAGAGGTGGGATGTGCACAGCAGTCTCCTGAGTTGAGTAGTGCTTTGCGATCGGGGCGCCCTGTCCTCGTGCGGCGCACGAGGACAGGGCGTTGTGGTCAACTGCGTGCCGGCAGCTCGGCACCGGGCACGCACGCCGTCAGCCGTGGGTGCCGGGATGCTGAGCGGTGGAGTCGGTACACCGGGGGCGGGAACCGGGCTTGCGGTCTGAACCGGAGTGGGAGTCGGCCAGGTATGGAGCAGCAACTGCATCCAGGAAGCGAGGTACCGCCCGTTCCGGGTTCAGAGATCAGGTGCGAAGCCGGTCGATCCAGCGGTCCGGGTAACGGAATTCATCCTCGAGTACCGCAGCCTTTTCGAGGCGCCCAAGCTGTACGCGACCATCGTCGTCATTCTCGTCGAAGCGCTCGCGCTGATCGCCGCCGCCCGCTGGGCCGAACGCAGAGCCACGCCGTGGGCCGCCCCCAGGAAAGCCGCAAGGAGCACACGTGATTGAGATTCGAGGCGTCACCAAGAAGTTCACCGGCCGTGAAGGCAGCGAGGTTCACGCCCTCAGCGACGTCAACCTTACGGTCGGGGACAACGAGTTCCTCACCGTCCTGGGTCCCAGCGGATGCGGCAAGACGACCCTGCTGCGCGCGATCGCCGGCCTCATCGACTGGGACGAGGGCGACATCGTCGTCGACGGGGAGCCCGTACGCCGTCCGGGCCCCGACCGGGCCATGGTCTTCCAGAACTTCGCGCTGCTGCCCTGGGCCACGGTGCTGGACAACGTCGCCTTCGGCCTCGAGCTCCGTGGGGAGAGCCGGACGGTCCGGCACGCGAAGGCCCGCGAACTGATCGAACTGGTCGGTCTCGGCGGATTCGAGTCGAGGCTTCCCGGCGAGCGTCCGGCGGCATGCAGCAGCGGGTCGGTCTGGCCAGGGCACTGGCCGTCGAGCCGAACGTCCTGCTGATGGACGAGCCGTTCGGCGCGCTCGACGAGCAGACCCGGCGCATCCTCCAGGAGGAGCTGCTGTCGATCTGGGAGCGCCGGCGGCTGACGGTCGTCTTCATCACCCACAGCATGGAGGAGGCCGTACTGCTCGGGGACCGGGTCGTCCTCATGAGTCCGCGCCCCGGCCGCATCGCCGAGATCATCCCCGTCGACATCCCACGGCCCCGCTCGGCCGACGTCGGGGGCCTCGAACAGTCGCCGGAGTTCACCGCGATCACCTCGCGGCTCTGGGAGAGCCTGCGCACCATGCACCCCGACCACCGCACGTCCGCCCGCGCCGCGGCAGCGGCCGCGTCCGCCCAGGAGGTGGCCGGATGACCACCACGGCCCCGGCGGCCCGCACCACCGTACGAAGGATGCCGCGCGTCGCGGTGCCTCCCCCGCTGGTCGGACTGCTGGCAGGGGCGGTCCTCTGGGAAGCGGTCGCGCGCTCCGCCGACGCGGCCTTCCTCCCGCCGGCGAGTGCCGTCGTCGCCAGGCTGTGGGAGATGACCCTGGACGGGCTGATCCTGAGCAGTCTGGCCTCCAGCCTCACCAACCTCGTCCTCGGGTTCGCGATCTCCCTGGTCCTGGGGCTGACGCTCGGTGTGCTGATGGGCCGCTACCGCCGAGTGGACGCCGCGCTCGGCGTCTACATGTACGCCCTGCTCACGGCTCCGTCCCTGGTGTTCGCCCCGGTCTTCTTCTCGCTGTTCGGCCCGGGTCGGGCCTCGATCGTGGCCGTCGTGGTCATGTACTCGCTGTTCATCATCGTGATCAGCACCGCGTCCGCGGTACGGGCGGTCCCCGAGTAGCTGACCGAGATGGGCCGCCTCTACGGGGCGGGCGAGCGGCAACTCCTGGTGAAGGTCGTCGTCCCGGCCGCCCTGCCGCTGGCCATGGCCGGTATCCGCCTCGGCGTCGGCCGCGCGGTCACCGGAATGATCAACGGTGAGATGTTCATCGCCGTCGTGGGCCTCGGCCGGGTCCTCACCCAGGCGGGAGGCCGCTTCGACAGCGAGAGCGTCCTGGCCGTACTGCTCGCCGTCGTCCTCGTGGCCCTCGGCGCTGTCGGACTCGTCCAGTGGGCCGACCGCCGCGTCAACGGCTGGCTTCCTCGGACAGCGCGGGAGTGACGCCTCGGGGGAAGCAGTGGCCACGCCCCCGGGCAAGCCGTCGGTCGTTCGCGCGCAGTGGATCGGTGAGTCGGTCGTTGGTCAGTTCCTGACCAGCGGTCCTGTGGAGGGCGCCGCCAGGTGGCGGCGCCCACCTCGTCGTGCGTGAAGGATGCCGGCCACCCAACACTGCCGGGGCGAGCCGTCGTGCACCCTTCATGACAGACTGCCGGACGCAACGGCGGTCGGACTCTTGATACACACGGCGCGAACTTCCTACTGGCCCTCAATGGTGACCTTGTTGCCCCGCCGGTTGACTGCGAGGGCTCAACCAGTGCTCAGAGCAAGGCTGAGCAACAGCGCGTTCAGGGTGATGACGACAAGGCTCGCCATTCCTGAAAGCGCGGTGGTCAGAGGGCGGTTCACCCAGGGGCCCATGACGTCGCGCCGTCGTGTGAGGAGCACCAGCGGTACGAGGGCGAAGGGGATGCCGAATGACAGCGTCACCTGGCTGAGGACCAGGGCTTGGGTCGGGTCCATGCCCACGGTGAACAGGGCGAGGGCGATCGTGAGGGCGAGCGATCTGCGCAGGATGGCCGGGACACGGCGGCGTAGAAAGCCTTGCATCACCACCTCCCCGGCGTAGACCCCGACGCTGGTCGAGGCGAGGCCCGAGATGAGCAGGGCGATGGCGAAGAGGGCGGCGGCCGGCGCCCATGACACGGTGAACTGCTCGTACGCGCCGTGCAGGGTGGGCTTCGCGCCCGAGCCGTGCAGTGTCGCGGCAGCGGCCACCAGCATCGCCGTGTTCGCCACCGCGGCGACTCCCATCGCGAGGCCCAGATCGATCCGCAGGGCGCGCAGCACCACGGAGCGGTGCATTCCCCGGGTGCGGTACCGGCCTTCGCCTGCCAGGGCGGAGTGCAGATAGACCGCGTGCGGCATCACGGTGGCTCCCACGATGCCAGTAGCCAGGAGCAGGCTCTGGTCGCCGTCGAATCGGGGGACGAGCCCGGAGGCAACGGCGCCGGGCGCGGGGCCCGCTCGCAGGGTCAGGAGAACGAAGACTCCCGCCACGATTGCCAGCATCATCATCAGCACAGCTTCGAAACGCCGGGTGCGGATCGAGCGAATGGCGAGCAGGACGAACGAGGCGATGGTCACCAGGAGGGCGCCGGGCAGCAGGGGAAGACCGAAGAGCAGGTGCAAGGCGATGGCGCCGCCGATGAGTTCGGCGAGGTCCGTCATCACGATGACCACTTCGGCCTGAAGCCACAGACCCCAGACGACGGGGCGGGGGTACCGCTCCCGGCACACCTCGGGCAGACTGCGGCCGGTGGAGGCACCGAGTTTGGCGGAGAGGTACTGGAGCAGGACCGCCATCGCGCTCGCCGTCACGACGACCCACAGCAGCAGGTATCCGTAGCGGGTGCCGCTCTCCACACCCGTGGCGAAGTTCCCCGGGTCGACGTACGCGATCGCGGCGACGCACGCGGGTCCGAGCAGGGTGCGGGCGCGGACGGACCGGCGTGGCACGGCGCCCGGTTGCGCGGTGAGGGACTGGCTCATCGCAATCCTCCTTTCGTCTCGGCCAGACGGCACAGATACGCGTAGCCGGCCCGCAGCTGGTGGGGGGACCAGGTCTCCTCGCGCTTCTGCGCGACCTCGGCCGGGTCCGACCACATGGCAGGTCCCCCGGCGGCGAGGGCGTCGAGGTGGGTTCGGCAGGCGCGGTCCAGCAGCACCGCGTACATCACCGCCTCGGCGAGGTCCGTGCCGACGGTGACCAGGCCATGTCCGGCCATGAGGCAACCCGCTCCGGCGCCGAGGGCGGCGGCGAGACGGGCGCCCTGGGCGTGGTCGCTCACCAGCCGACCCGAGGGGTAGCGCGGAACGTCGGGGGTGACGAAGGGCACCGCATCGTGGGAGAGCGGCAGGAGCGGAACGCCGAGGGATGCGAAGGCCGTTGCCGCTCGGCCGTGAGTGTGCACCACGGCGCCGACGTCCGGGCGGGCGGCCATGATCTCGGTGTGGATGGGGGTTTCCAGGTGTGGCCTGCCCGTTCCGTTCTGGACGGCGCCCTCGGGAGAGACCAGCAGGACACGGCTGGGACTCACTTCCTCGAACCCCCAGCCGGACGCCTTCATCCATAGGCCGCGGCCCTCCGGGTCGCGCAGTGACACATGACCCCACACCAGATCGGACAGGCCTGCGGCGGCGAGGGCTCGGGACGCCAGGGCGACCTCTACGGCAAGTTGACGTTCCGCCATCGGTCAGCCCGACACAGGCGCGGCCGACAGCGGGTACTCACGCCGGACGTTCCACTCCGCCTCGGGTTCGTAGCCGTAGATCCAGTTCATGCCGAGCGGGGTGTCTCCGCCGCGCTCACGCGCCCGGAACAGTTCCTGCCGCCGCTCCCAGTCTCCGGCGTGCACCAAACGGCTGTTGGCGAGGGACTGTCGCTGGACGGCATGGGCGCGCGGGATACGTACGTCGCGGAAGCCTGCCAGGGCTGCCAGGGGATCATCGCGGCCGGCGTTCAGCCAGCGCGCGAGGGCGTAGGCATCCTCGAAGGCCTGGGCGGCACCCTGGCCGGCGTTGGGGAGCATCGGATGGGCTGCGTCCCCGATCAGCTGGATGCGGTCGTGCCCCCAGTCGGTGGAGGGCTCGCGGCCGAACAGTCCCCACTTGGAGCACTGGGTGACCGAATCGAGCAGAAGCTGCAACTCCGGTGCGGCGCCGGGGAAACAGGCTCGCATCCGGTCCGGGTCACCAGGCACGGACCAGCCCTCCTCCACCCATGAGTCAGCGTCGGACTGGGTGGTGATGTTGATGACCTCCCTGCCCCGCAGGTAGTAGGTCATGATGTGGCAGCCCTTGCCGATCCAGCCGATGAAGCCGTGTCGGCCCAGGATGCCTTCGGGCAGAGAGCGCCCGTCGAGCAGAGCCCGCCACACCATCTGACCGGTGAACCGCGCCTCGTCGGTTCCGTACAGGTACTGGCGGACCCGGGAGTGGATGCCGTCCGCGCCGATGACCAGGCCCGCCCGGAAGGCGGTGCCGTTCTCGAAGCGGAGGGTCACGCCGTCCGCGTGCTCGACCAGGTCGCTGCACCGGTGGCCGAGGTGGAGCCGGGCGGGATCGAGCGCCCGGACCAGGGTGTCGAGCAGGTCGGCACGGTGAAAGACGTAGTACGGGGCCCCGAAGCGTCCGGTGGGATGGTCGTCGTCGGTGAACGCCGTCTCGGCCAGCTGCTCGCCCGTGTACATGGACCGTTGGATCTGGCCGGTCGCCGCCGTCCCCGCGGCGGCGAGCGCCGGGCCGAGGCCCATCGCCGTCAGCGCCTTGGTGGCCTGCGGGCTGATGTTGATGCCCGCGCCGACCTCCCCCAGTCTGGTCGCCTGTTCGAAGACATGGACCTCGAATCCGTACCGGCTCAGGGCCGCGGCGGTGGTGAGTCCGCCGAGGCCGCCGCCGACCACGGCGATCGGAAGTGTTTCGGGCATGGAGGGGCCTTTCTCGGAGTGCGGGCAGGCGCGGCCGAACCTCGGAGCGCGGGGCAGAGCCCGCCGATTCTCGGAGCCGGGAGGAAGAGTCAGCCGAAGAGAGGCGCGGTCTCCGGCGTCAGGTTGACGGTCCTGAGTTCGTGGAAGGCCTCGATCCCGGCGCGTCCCAGTTCACGGCCGATGCCGGAGGCCTTCATGCCGCCGAACGGCGCGTGGGTGTTGTGGACGAAGGAATTGACACTGAAGGTGCCGGTGCGCACCGAGCGGGTCACCTGCGCCGCGGCCTGGGGGTCCTGCGTGAAGACCGCTCCATGCAGGCCGTAGGGGGAGTCCTCGGCGATGCGCAGGGCTTGTTCCAGGTCGGTGTAGGGCAGGACCACGGCGACGGGGCCGAAGATCTCTTCCTGGCAGATCCGCAGGGAGTTGTCGTCGCAGGCGAAGACCGTGGGTTGTACGTAGTAGCCGCGTTCGAGACCTTCCGGGGCTCCGCCGCCGCAGACCAGCCGCGCGCCCTCCGCCTTCCCCACGGAGATGTAGCCGAGGACGCGGTCACGCTGTGCCGCCGAGACCAGCGGACCCATGGTGGTGGCCGGGTCGCGGGGGTCTCCGACGGTGAAGGACTGTGCCGCGGCCGTCACGGCCTCGAGCCACTGGTCGTACTGGTGGGCCGGGACAAGGATCCGGCTGTAGGCGGAACAGGTCTGCCCGGTGTTGCCGAACGAGCCCATGGCGATGCCCCGTACCACGGTCGCGGGGTCCGCATCGGCCAGGACGATCGCGGCGGACTTGCCGCCGAGTTCGAGCTGCAGCCGGGTGAAACGGTCGGCGCAGGTGCGGGCGATGTGCCGGCCCGCCGCGGTGGAGCCGGTGAAGCTCACCTTGTCCACTCCGGGGTGAGCCACCAGGGCCTGTCCCGTGCTCGTTCCTCCGGTGACGAGGTTGAGGACTCCAGGGGGAAGGCCGGCCGCGGTGAGGGCCTCGGCCAGTGGGAAGACGTCCAACGGGGTCTCCGGCGCGGGCTTGTACACGACGCTGCAGCCGGTGACGAGGGCCGGGACGATCTTCGTGACGGCCATGTTGAAGGGGCTGTTCCAGGGGGCGATGGCGGCTACGACACCCACAGGTTCGCGCAGCACCGCCGTCGGCCCGTAGGGGGTCTGCAGCACCTCGCTCTCCGGGATTTCGAGTGCCGTCCGCAGGAAGAGGCGACCGGCGGCGGGTGCGCCGGGGATCTTCTTCGCGGCGATCGCGCTGGGCAGTCCCATCTCCGCTGTCACCAGCTCGGCGATCGACGGCAGCTGTGGTTCGAGGGCGTCGAGGGCGCGCTCCAGGAGGGTGACTCGCTCTTGGAGCGGCATCCGGCGCCACGGACCGTGATCGAAGGCCTCGCGCGCGGCGCCGACCGCCATGTCCACGTCGTCAGCGCCTGCGTCGGGCACCTGGCCCAGGACGTTTTCGGTGGAGGGGGAGACGACCTGGATCCGGTCGCCGGCCGACGGCTTGCGCCACTCGCCGCCGATCAGGAGGGTGTCGCGCACGGTGATGGTCATGTTCCTACTCCCGGCGTATACGGGCAGTGCCTCCGGTTGAGGCTGCTGCCGCCTCAGGTCGGAACATAGCGTTTGCAATGTTTGGCGGCAAGGGGTCAGCGTAACCTGCCCGTCGGGGTTGCGCGGGACCGGCGGCGGTCGGCCGGTCAGCCTCCCTGATGTCCCGCGGGTTCGGTCAGGGCGGCGGTCAGGGCCGAGAGCAGTCTGCGGGATCCGGCGATCTGACGGTCCGTCGCATGGGCTCGGTCGGCGCCGAACACCACGCGCTGATAGACGATGCCCTCGGCGATCGCGACGAGGATCTCGACGAGATCCTCGTCGTACGGGAGTCCCGCGTCGGCCAGCGCCGTGCGGGTGCGCTCCCGGTAGGCCTCCTGGTGACGCAAGGCCAACTCCTTCAGGTCCGGCTCGTGGCGAGCTCCGACGAACACCTCTGTCTGGAAGGCGGGGATCTCCGGGTGCTCCCGGAGCGAGGTGGCCAAATGCGCGAAGAGGTCCTCGAAGGATCCGCTGGGCTTTCGCAGGTACGACTGGGTCGTCTCCAGGCACAGCTCCAGGGAGGCTTCCAGCACTGCATTCAGGTTGGGGAAGTGATGGCGCAGGCTGCCCTGACTGACGCCCGCCTCCGCGGTCAGTGAGCGGTAAGTCAACTTCGCCAGACCGTCCCGGGCGACCAGCCTGATGGCGGCCCTGACCAGGGCTTGGCGGCCCTCGCCGTACGACGGCTTCGCCTGCTCGCTCCTCTTGCTGCCCGTGGCCATGGGTGTGCGGCTCCTTCGTCCGGTCGGCCCGGAAAGGCACGGTCGCACCTTCCCCTGGATCACCTTATGCGTGGCGACGACAGGCGATCGCGCGGTGTGGCGAGTTCTGTTCGCGGCAGGTGGTGGAGTCGGCGGGGTGCCGGCGCCCGCTTTCGAGAAAAACCAAACAAGGCACTTGCAATGTTTGTCGAGTGGGGCGCACGATGACGCACATGCCGACGGCGGCGGAGCGTCCCCCGCACCATGGCGACAACTGTGCCCCCGTTCCTCTTCCAGGAGGGCATCACTCATGACCAAGAAGTTTCACCTCGGCTTCTTCAGCTCATTCTCGCCACCGGCCTGGCATGCCGCCACCGACCGGGCACACGGCGAGGACTGGTGGAGCGGCGAATACCATGCCCGCCTGGCCCGGCGCGTCGAGGAGGCCTGTTTCGACTTCCTCTTCTTCGAGGACACCAGTGGTGTCTCGCGCACGCTCGGCGGCTCCATGGCCACCGACCTGACCAACAGCCTGAGTACGCCGAAGAATGATCCGGTGGCGCTGCTCAGTTACCTCTCGGCCGTCACCAGTCGGCTGGGGCTCATCGCGACCGGGTCGACCACTCTCTATCCGCCCTATCTCCTGGCCCGGCTCTACAGCACGATCGACGGCCTGAGCCGGGGCCGCGCCGGCTGGAACGTCGTGACCTCCAGCGAGGAGGAGTCCGCTCACAACTACGGACTCGACGCCCTGCCACCGCCCGCCGAACGCTATGAGCGGGCCCAGGAGTTCGTGGACGTCGCCCGCGCATTGTGGGACTCCTGGGAGGACGGGGCAGTACTGCGCGACTACGACCACCGTGTGCACGTCGACCCCGCGAAGGTCCACGAGATCAACCACATCGGCAAGCACTTCAAGGTCCGCGGGCCGCTCAACTCGATGCCCTCGCCGCAGCGCACCCCCGTACTCGCGCAGGCCGGAGGCTCACCCACCGGCCGGGACTTCGCCGCGCGCAACGCCGAGCTGATCATGGCGACGACCATCGGCGGCATCCAAGCGATGAAGGCCTTCCGCGAGGACATCCACGCCCGGATGAAGAGCTTCGGTCGCGATCCGTCCGAATGCCGCATCATGTACGCCACACACCTCCATGTCACCGAGGACGGACGCGACCCACGCGACGCCGTGACCGAGACCGAACTGGCCTCCATGCTCGGAAAACACGCCGCACACATCGGTGTGGACCTCTTCCGGTACGACCTGGACCGACCGCTGCCCGACGACGTCCACGCCAACGGCACGACCAGCATGCTGGACTCCATCAAGGCCAAGGGCCGCCAGGGCATCAGCCTGCGTGACGCGATCATCGACGTCTGCCTCGGCGACGACGAACTGGGCGTCACCGGCACCGCCGACCGTGTGGCCGACAATCTCGCCGACGTCATGGAACAGGTCGGCGGCGACGGCTACATCATCATGGCCACCCAAAACGCCAACGCGGCACACACCGACGCCATCCTCGACGGCGTCGTCCCCGCCCTGCAGAAGCTGGGGGCCGTCCGCACCTCCTACTCCGGCACAACCCTGCGCGAGAACCTCTTCGCCTTCTGAACCGGCGGCCGTCGCCGCCCAGCCGCCACGACGGCAACGCCGAAGCCCGCCTCCTGATGTCGACGGTCGTTCCGACCGAACAGCCCGCACGCCCTGCCACCCCCAGCCCGTGGTCCCGGCCGCACATACCGCGGCGTGCTCCGTGCTGCCCGAAAGTCTCTCCGCTCCTCGATCCACCCCCCACGTTGTCCTGTCGCCCCACTCGCTCACGTTCTGTGGAAGGCCCGCGATGACAACCTCCGACACCCAACCACCCACCGCCGCAGCACCAGCCCGCTCCGAGCTGCGCGCCGGCGTGATCTCCCCGCGCAAGGCGCTCTTCTTCGGCCTGTCCGGCCTCGCTCTCCCGAGCGTCATGTCTGGCGAGGGCGGCAAGATGGCCCTGGTCTCCGGCTGGAGTTCCTGGCTCGCGATGCTCCTCGGCTCGGCCATGGCCCTGCTGATCGCCCTGGTCGTCGTGCGCTTCGCCCGACGGCACCTGGCCACGGGCTCCCTGATGTCGTACGTCGGCATCGAAGCAGGTCCCCGAGCAGGCGCGCTCACGGGCGCGGCGCTGCTCGTCGGGTACGTCGCCGCGCTGGTCCTGACGGCGTCGATCTCCCTGGTCTTCCTCTTCAGCTTCCTGCGGGGCATCGGTCTCGACGTCACCGGCGGTGCTCTGGAAGCGCTGCTCGGCACGGCCCTGCTGGCCGCCGGGTTCTTCCTGAGCAGGCGGGGGATCGCCCTCTCCGTCAACTCCGCAGTGATCCTGGGCTGGTCCAGCCTGCCGTTCGTCGTGGTCATCATGGTCGCCGCGATCGCCCGGCACGGCGTCGACCCCGGCCCGCAGTTCGCCCTGCAGGGATTCGACGCGGGCACCTTCACGCAGGCCACCGTGATGGCCTTCGGCATCTACGCCGGCTTCGAGGGATTCACCGCCCTGGCGAAGGAGACGCAAGACCCGCGGCGCACCATCCCGCGCCTGCTGGTCACCGTTGTCGCCACCCTCGGTGTCGCGTCCACCCTCGGGGTCTTCCTCACCCTCCCGATCATGATGGAGCACTCGGACGAGCTTCTTCAGGGCAGTTCTCCGCTCTACATCCTCTCCGAGGCCGGCCACGTCACGGCCCTGGGCTCGGTCCTCGACCTGCTCATGTTCGTCACACTGCTCAGCGTCGTCCTCGTCTACCTCAGCGAGGCCGGCCGGGTCGCCGCCACCGCGGCCGAGAGCGGCTTGCTGCCGAGATCCCTCGCCGCGATCGACGCCCGGCACAGCACACCCGCGCGGGCCATGCTCCTGCTCACCGGACTGGCCACGGGCATCCTCGTCGCCTTCCTCACCATCGGCCAACGGCCCATCTTCACGATCTTCCTGTCCGCCGCCGCGATGCTCTCCTACGCCTGGTTCACCGCCTACGTGCTCATCGCCGTCGCGGGGATCGTCCACGCCGTGCGCAACCGCGACCTCCTGTTCGGCGCCCTGTCCCTGCTGAGCGCGGTCACCACCACCGCCACCGCGGTCTACTCCCTGGCCGATCAGCAGTCCGGCAGCTCGCTGCGGGCCATGCCGTGGATCGCGCTCGGCGCGATCGCGGTGCTCTGGCTCGCGTCCCTGGCCGCGCGGCGCGCGCGGCCCTCGACCGCCGAGGTGTAGCAGGCCGCATCAGCCGCCTGCCGGAGCACGGCACCGCTGTACCCCGGCAGGGGCCGTCGGCCCCGCCCCAGGCCACCAGTAGAAAAGGAAGCACACCTTGAAGGAACAGCCCACGCCGGACACCGACGTCGTCATCGTCGGCGGAGGCTTCGCAGGGGTCGCCGCCGCGCGGGACCTCAGCCGGAGCGGAGCCCGAGTCGTACTCCTGGAGGCCCGGGACCGGCTCGGCGGCCGCACCTGGTTCCGCGAGAGCCCCCTCGGCCGTCCCCTCGAACTCGGCGGAACCTTCGTCCACTGGCTTCAGCCGCACGTCTGGGCCGAGATGACGGCGGCCGGACTCGAACTGGAACCCAGCCCGGGAGTGGAAGAAATCTACTGGCTCGCGGGCGGGGAGGTGCACCGCGCCGGAATGGAGGAGTACACACGGCACGTCGTTCCCGGCATGGACGGCCTGACCGGACTGGCGCGCGAGGCCTTCCCGCAGCCACACCGCCCGCTGCCGCTCACCGAACTCGCCCGCGAGGCCGACCGCACTCCACTGACCCGCCGTCTGGAGCAGCTCGGCCTCACCCCGGAGGAGACCGAAGTCGCCCGCAGCCGCTGGACGTTGTCGTTCAACGGCTCACCCGACGAGGGTTCCTGGGCGCAGGCCCTGCGCCTGGCGGCCCTGTGCGGCGGCGACTGGCGCATGATGAGCGAGGCCAACCGCGCCTACACCGTGGCCGGGGGCACCGGCCGACTGCTGGAAGCGGTGCACCGGGGATCGACCGCGGACGTGCGGCTGGGCGTCACCGTCACCGCCGTGCATCACGACGCACACGGCGTCGAGGTGGTCTGTGCCGACGGCAGCCGGATCACCGCCCGGCACGTCGTACTCACCCTGCCGCTCAACATCCTCGACGCCATCGACGTACACCCCCCGCTCTCCCCGGGCAAACAGGCGGCCGGCGAGCGCGGGCAGGTGTCCAGCGGAGTCAAGGTGTGGATGCGCGCCCGCGGCCGTATCCGCCCCTTCATCGCCTTCGCCTCGGACGACTACCCGCTCACGATGGCCGGCACCGAGTACGAGCAGGACGGCGACACCATCCTGCTCGCCTTCGGCCCGCACTCGGCCAAGCTCGACGTCACCGACGTACACGCCGTACAGGCCGCCGTACGCCAGTGGCGGCCGGAGATCGAGATCACCGCCGTCGACGCGCACGACTGGACCGCCGACCCGCTCTCCGGCGAGACCTGGTTCATGGCCCGCCCCGGCCACCTCGAACACGCACTCGCCGAACTCCAGCGCCCCGAGGGCCGGGTCCGTCTCGCGGGCGGCGACTACGCCTCCGGCTGGGCCGGCTACATCGACGGGGCCCTGGAGAGCGGACGCCGCGCCGCCCGGGAGATCAGCACCGCGCTGGAGAAGGAGAAGGAGACATCGTGACCATCATCCCCGCCATGACGGCGCCCGACCCTGCGGACCCCGCCGGGCTGAGGGCGGCCTACGGAACATTCCCCACCGGCGTGACCGCGGTCTGCGCCCTGCGCGACGGCAACCCCGTCGGATTCGCCGCCAGTTCCTTTGTGCCCGTCTCGCTCGATCCTCCCCTGGTGTCGGTCTGCGTCCAGCACTCCTCGACAACCTGGCCGCTGCTCGTCGACCGGCCGCGCCTGGGCCTGTCCGTGCTCGGCGACGGGCAGGGCGCCACCTGCCGAAGGCTCGCCTCGAAGACCGGTGACCGGTTCGCCGGCCTCGATGTGACCGTGACGGACGACGGCGCCGTGCTGATTCCCGACGCCGTTGCCTGGCTGGACTGTTCGATCCACGAGATCGTCCCGGCCGGCGATCACGACCTGGTCCTGCTGCAGGTCGAGGCGATGCGGGTGCGGGCCGGTGTTCCGCCACTGGTCTTCCACGCCAGCGGCTTCCACTCCCTCACCGCGCTCGCCGCCCCGGCGGCGTGAACAAGACGCCCCCATCGATCCCACCCTTCAAGGAGCAGCAGTGACCGTCACCGTCGTCGTGGGCAACCCCAAGCCCGCTTCCCGCACCCTGGTCGCCGCGACCCTGCTCGCCGAGAAGCTCACGGGCCGTGCGCCCGGCACCGGCGCCGACCACACCATCGATCTCGTGGAGCTCGGCCCCGGTCTGCTCGGCTGGGGGGACGAGGCCGTCGGCAAGGCGATACGTACCGTGCAGGAGTCGTCCCTCGTCGTCTTCGCCAGCCCCACCTTCAAAGCCACCTACACCGGTCTGCTCAAGCTCTTCCTAGACCAGTTCGCCGGCGGTACGGGACTGCGGGATGTCGTCAGCGTCCCGCTCATGCTCGGCGCGGGTCCCGCTCACGCACTCGCTCCGGAGCTGACGCTCAAGCCGGTCCTGTCCGAGCTGGGCGGCACCTGCGCCCTGCCCGGTCTCTACCTGCTGGACTCCGCGTACGCCGACGGCCCTCAGCTCGACGCCTACGCCGAGCGCTGGGCTCCGGTCGTGCGCGCGCTGACCGAAACCGCTTCGCGATGACCGCCGTAGCGCTCGAAGTGGCCGACAAGCAGGACGTGGCCCACGGGGTCGTGTCGCTCACCCTGGCGCACCCCGAAGGCAGCCGGTTGCCCGACTGGACGCCGGGCTCCCACATCGATCTCGTCCTGCCCGAGGGTACGGTCCGGCAGTACTCGCTGTGCGGGGACCGCTGGGACGCCCACGGTTACCGCGTCGCGGTGCTGCGCGAACCGCGGAGCCGCGGCGGATCGGCGTACGTCCACGACGAGTTGCGTCCCGGAGACCGGGTCGGTGTGGGCGGGCCACGGAACCATTTCCCCCTGGTGCCCTCGGAGAAGTACCTGTTCATCGCGGGCGGGATCGGTATCACACCGTTGCTGCCGATGCTCCACCAGGTCGAACTCATGGGAGCAGAATGGCAGTTGCTGTACGGCGGCCGCTCTCGCAGCTCCATGGCCTTTCGCGACGAGCTGGAGACGTACGGCAAGCGTGTCCACATCGTTCCGCAGGACGAGGAAGGGCTGCTCGACCTGGCCGCGTGGCTCGGCACACCGTGCACCGACACCAAGGTCTACTGCTGCGGCCCGGCGCCGCTGCTCACGGCGGTGGAGGCGGCCTGCGCGCCCTGGCCCGCGTACGCGCTGCGCACCGAAAGGTTCGCCGCCGAACTCAGCGCTCCTGTCCGTGACGGGCCCTTCGAGGTCGAACTGCGGCGCACCGGACGCCGGGTGACCGTGACTCCCGACGTCTCCGTGCTCGACGCCGTGCGCGCCGCCGGCGCCGAGGTGCTCTCTTCGTGCGAGCAGGGCACCTGCGGAACCTGCCTCACCCCGGTCCTGGCCGGGAGGCCCGACCACCGGGACACGATCCTCGCCGACCACGAACGCGCCGCGGGCGACTGCATGTTGCCGTGTGTCTCCCGCGCTCTCGACGACCGCCTCGTCCTGGACCTGTGACACCGCGCTCACAACTCCCTGGAGCCACCATGTCCACCGCCACGAACACCGCGGCGAAACTGCCGGGTCTGGATGTTGACCCGTTCGCCCCCGACGTCCTCGCGCACCCCGAACCGCTGCACCAGGTGCTGCGCGAGGCCGGGCCCGTCGTCCGCCTCACGCGCTACGACGTGTACGGTCTCGGCCGCCACGCCGAGGTGCAGGCCGCCCTGACGGACTGGCAGCACTTCGAGTCCGGAGCCGGGGTGGGCCTCGCCGACTTCCGCCGTGAGAAGCCGTGGCGCCGGCCGAGTCTGCTGCTGGAAGCCGACCCTCCGCACCATGACGCCCCCCGCCGGGTCCTGCGCGAGTTGCTCGCCCCGCCCGCTCTGCGGCGACTGCGTGAGCAGTGGGCCACCGCAGCCGAGTCCGTCGTCGACGAAG
Source organism: Streptomyces sp. NPDC057474 (assembly GCF_042802555.1). NCBI lineage: Bacteria > Bacillati > Actinomycetota > Actinomycetes > Kitasatosporales > Streptomycetaceae > Streptomyces > Streptomyces sp. NPDC057474. The sequence goes on from NZ_JBHVDX010000042.1 coordinate 30,932, forward strand.
TGCTGTCCGGTGCTGCCGAGTGCGACGCGGTGCGGGTTCTCGCGCAGGCCTTTCCCTTGAAGGTCTTCCCGGACGCCGTGGGACTGGGGCCGGACGGCAGGGAGAATCTGCTGCCATACGGCAACCTGGCGTTCAACGCCTTCGGACCGGTCAACGAACTGGTGACGGCGGATGCCCACCGGGTCGCCGGTCTGACGGAGTGGGTGGACGCGCAGTGCGCCCGCGAGGCCCTGACCGACGACGGATTCGGCGCCCGCATCTGGGCCGCCGCCGACCGGGGAGACCTGACCCACGACCAGGCCCCGCTGGTGGTGCGCTCCCTGCTCACCGCCGGTGTGGACACGACGGTGCACGGCCTCGCCGCCGCGCTGTATGCCTTCTCCACCCACCCCGACCAGTGGCGGCTGCTCCGTGCTCGGCCCCAGCTGGCACGTGTGGCGTTCGACGAGGCGGTCCGCTGGCAGTCCCCGGTGCAGACCTTCTTCCGCACGGCGACCGCCGACGTGGAGATCGGAGGAACCCTCATACCCAAGGGGACGAAGATCCTGATGTTCCTCGGGTCCGCCAACCGCGACCCCGCGCGCTGGAACGATCCCGACCGGTTCGATCTCACCCGAGACCCCTCCGGCCACGTCGGCTTCGGCATGGGCATCCATCAGTGCGTGGGCCAGCACGTGGCCCGCCTGGAGGCCGAGGCGCTGCTCACCGCACTGGCCCGCCGCGTCGAGCGGATCGAACCGGCCGGCGCGCCGCGGCGCCACCTCAACAACACCCTGCGCGCCTGGCACTCCCTGCCCGTCCGCCTGCACACCGCGTGAACCCGGCGCCCGTACGAACGAGAGGAATCAACGGCATGTCCCAACGTGTGTACGGCGTGGTGGCCCGGGCCAAGGGCGAGCCCGTGCAGGTGGAACAGATCATGGTCCCGGATCCCGGACCCGGCGAAGCCGTGGTCAGAGTGCAGGCGTGCGGGGTCTGCCACACGGATCTGCACTACCGAGAGGGAGGGATCGGCGACGACTTCCCATTCCTGCTGGGACACGAGGCGGCGGGGATCGTCGAGTCGGTCGGCGAGGGCGTCACCGAAGTGGCGCCGGGCGACTTCGTGATCCTCAACTGGCGTGCGGTGTGCGGGCAGTGCCGTGCCTGTCTGCGCGGCCGGCCCCAGTACTGCTTCGACACCCACAACGCGAAGCAGAGGATGACTCTCGCCGACGGCACCGAGCTGTCGCCGGCGCTGGGCATCGGCGCGTTCGCCGAGAAGACGCTCGTCGCCGCCGGCCAGTGCACCAAGGTCGACCCGGCCGCCTCGCCGGCCGCGGCGGGACTGCTCGGGTGCGGTGTGATGGCCGGGCTCGGCGCCGCCGTCAACACCGGTGGTGTGAGCCGCGGCGACTCCGTGGCCGTCATCGGCTGCGGCGGCGTGGGCAACGCCTCCGTCGTCGGCGCCCGGCTCGCCGGGGCCGCGAAGATCATCGCGGTCGACATCGACGACGACAAGCTACGGACTGCACGCGCACTCGGCGCCACGCACACCGTCAACTCCCGCTCCACCGACCCGGTCGAGGCCGTACGCGAGCTGACCGGCGGGTTCGGCGCGGATGTCGTGATCGACGCTGTCGGTCGTCCGGAGACGTACGAGCAGGCCTTCTACGCACGGGATCTGGCGGGCACCGTGGTCCTGGTCGGAGTGCCGGCGCCAAAGACGCGACTCGATCTCCCGCTCCAGGACGTGTTCGGGCGAGGCGGCACGCTCAAGTCGTCCTGGTACGGCGACTGTCTGCCGTCCCGCGACTTCCCGATGCTCATCGATCTCTACCTGCAGGGCCGGCTCGACCTCGACGCGTTCGTGACCGAGACCATCACCCTGGAGGATGTCGAGGACGCCTTCACCCGGATGCACAAGGGCGAGGTACTGCGTTCGGTGGTGGTCCTGTGAGCGGCGTGGTCCACCTGCTGACCGGCCTGCGTATCGAACGTGTTGTCACGCGGGGCACGTTCTCCCTCGACGGCGAGACCTGCGAGGTCGAGAACAACGTATGGCTCGTCGGTGACAACCGGGAGGTCCTCGTCATCGACGCGGCGCACGACGCCGGTCCGGTCGCCACCGCTGTCGCGGGCCGCACGGTCACCGCGATCGTGTGCACTCACGCCCACAACGACCACATCGACGCCGCGCCCGCCCTCGCGGACCTGACCGGCGCCCCCGTCCTCGTGCACGTCAGCGACGAGCGCCTGTGGCACGAGACCCACGCCGACCGCCCGCCCGACGGCTACCTGACCGACCGCGGCAGACTCACCGTCGCCGGGACCGAGCTGACCGTCCTGCGTACCCCCGGCCACACCTGGGGTTCGGTGTGCCTGTACGCGCCTGAAGCGGCCGCGGTGTTTACAGGCGGCACCCTCTTCGCCGACGGGCCGGGAGCCACCCACCACGTTCACTCGCACCGCCCCACCATCCTCCGGTCGATCCGCGACCAGCTGTTCACCCTGCCGGCCGGGACGACGGTCCACGCCGGGCACGGCGACGACACGACGATCGGCACGCAGGCACCACACCTCCAGGACTGGATCCTCGGGCGGAAGTAGGGGCGCCCTGCTCCGGACTGCCTTCCCCCTCCCCCTCCTTTTTCTTGCCCCGACTCACCTCAGGAGACCTGAACATGGCAATTCAGCGCACACTCGTCCGCGGCGGCCACGTGATCACCGCAGACCGGGAACTCGGTGTCATCTCCGACGGCGAAGTCCTCATCGAGGACGGCGTCATCGCCGCTGTCGGCCGCGATCTCGGAGTGACCGACACCGAGGTCATCGACGCCGAGGGCGGCATCATCGCCCCCGGCACCGTCGACACCCACCGGCACACCTGGCAGACCCAGCTGCGCGGCTGCTGCTCCGACATGTCGCTTCAGCAGTACATCCAGGGCTGGTGGCCCACCGCCGTGCCCTCGTACACCGCGGACGACGCACGCCTCGGCACCCTCGTCGGCGCTCTCGAAGCACTCGCCGGCGGAGTCACCACCGTCCTCGACTACGCACACGTCACCAACTCCCCGGAGCATGCCGACGCCGTGGTCGACGGTCTCCAGGAGGCCGGCATCAGGGGCGTATTCGCCTACGGACTCGGACAGACCGAGCTCTTCGCACCGCCGACCTACGACCGGCCGGCCGACTTCGCGCGGATCGCCGCCGGACGCTTCTCCGGCAGCGGCCTGCTGACGCTCGGTGCGGCGCTGTCGGAGATCGGCCTGGCGCCGGTCTCCCTCAACAAGGCGCAGAAGCAGCTCGCCGACGAGCACGGGGCCCTGGCCACCGTGCACGTGGGGGCCGTCTGGACCAACCCCACCGGCATCGCGGAGCTGTCGGCGGCCGGAGTGCTCGACGAGCGGACGGTCCTCGTCCATGCCAACACCCTGAGCGAGGAGGACTGGAAGCTCGCGGCGTCCGCCGGCGTGAAGGTGTCGTCGACGCCGGAGAGCGAACTCAACATGGGGGCGGGCAAGTTGGCCATCAACAACGTGATCCGCCACGGACTCAAGCCCACCATCGGCGTCGACGTCGTCTCCCTCAACAGCGGCGACGTCCTCACCCCCACCCGGCAGGCCCTCGCCTACACCCGCTGGGCCGAGGCGGAGCCCCTGAACCTGCGGGGCGGCGATGTCCAGGTGCCCACCCCGACCGTTGCCGAGGCCCTGGAGTGGGCCACGGTCAACGGCGCCGAGGCACTGGGCCTGGCCGACCGGACCGGCACCCTCACCCCGGGCAAGCAGGCCGACCTCATCGTCGTCGGCGGTCGGCACATCGGCGTCCGTCCCGTCAACGATCCCGTCGGGCAGCTGATCTTCCAGGTCAGCCCGGGTCAGATCGACACGGTCCTCGTCGCCGGCAGGGCCGTGAAAAAGGACGGCCGGCTCGTCGGCGTCGACCTCGACGCTCTGCTGCGTCGGCTGGAGGACTCCTCCCGCGAGGTTCAGGAGCGCATGGCCCACCGATTCGCCACCGCGGTCCCGCCGACCCCCGAGCAGCTGGCCGGATTCCCCGGGTGGATGGCGCACAACCTCGCCAGCTGAGCCGATCCCGCGCTGTGACAAGGGAGTTGCGAGATGAGCGGAGCCAGTCTCCACACCATGCACGACATCAGGGACCGGACCGCCATCACCGGAGTCGGCTGGACGGCCCTCAGCAAGAACAGCGGCCGCAGCGCGTCGGCGCTGGCAACCGAGGCGGGTCTCGCCGCCGTCGCGGACGCGGGCCTGGAGACCACCGACATCGACGGCCTGATCACGTTCTACTGGGGGCAGCGTGACACTCCCGCCCCCGCCGAACTGGTCGCGGGGCTGGGCCTGACCTCATGTCGCATGTCGTTCTGCGACAGCGGCGGCGGCGCCTGGGCCTGTGCCGCGATCGCCGCCGCCGCGATGGCCGTGCATGCCGGGATGTGCCGTCACGTCCTGGTCTACCGGGCCGCGAACTCCCGGTCCGGGCCGCCGCCCCCGGCCAGCACCGACCTCTGGCCTTCGGGGCAGCGGCAGTGGAGCGAGCCGTTCGGCGCCACCCACGCGGCCACCCTGTACGGACCGTACGTGTCCGCCTACATGGACCACTACGGCATCGACAACCGGGACTTCGCGCCCCTCGCGGTACAGCAGCGGGCGAACGCCGCGCTGAACCGCAAGGCGATGATGACCGAACCGATCTCGGTCGACGACCACCAGTCGTCGCCCTGGATCGTCCACCCCTTCCGGCGGCTGGACTGCAGCATCTGGAACGACGGCGGCATGGCGGTCGTGGTCTCCGCCACCGCCGACGCCCGCCGTCTTGCCCAGACGCCGGTCACCATCCGAGCCATGGCGGGCGGCAGCCTCGCCACCCCCGTCAAGGCCCGCACCGGCCGCGACCGGTGGGCACTCAACGCCCTGACCCTGGCCCCTTCCCTGTACGAGAACGCCGGGGTCACCCCGGCCGACCTGGATCTGGCCGAGCTGTACGACCCCTTCACCGGGATGGCCCTGCTGCACATCGAGCAGTTCGGCCTGACCCCGGCCGGGCGGGCCCCCGCATGCGTCCGTGACGGCGAACTCGCCCTCGACGGACGTCTCCCGGTCAACACCAACGGTGGCCACCTGAACGAAGGCAACCTGGCGGGCCTCGGCCACATCATCGAGGCCGTCCAGCAGCTGCGCGCCGACGGCGTCCGCGACGACCACTGCGACGGCGCCCACGACCACGACCGTGACCACTGCCGCCAGGTCCGCGATCCCGAACTCGCCCTCGTGGGCGCCGAGTCCGGCGACAGCGCGCTCATTCTCAGGAGGGCCGCATGACCGGCACCGAAGCCGCGTTCGCACACCCGGCCCCCGTCACGGACGCCGACAGCGAGCCGTTCTGGAGCGCCTGCGTCCAGGGCGAGCTGGTCGGCCAGCGGTGCGGAGGCTGCGGCACCTGGCGCTGGCCGCCGCGCGAGTACTGCCCCGAGTGTCACACCCCGGCCCCCGTGTGGGAGCGGTTGCCCGGTACAGGCCGGATCGTGGGCCATGTGGTCGTCCACCGGCCCCTCGGCCCGGCCTTCGCCGACGAGTTGCCCCTCGCCATCGTGCACGTCGAACTTGACGGCACCGAAGGGGAGATGGTCCTCACCTCCAAGCTCCAGGAAGGCGAGTGGCGGCACGCGGCCGTCGGCGCACGCGTCTCCGTGCGCTTCACCGCCGTACGTCCCGGCCTGGTCCTGCCCGCCTTCACCCTCGACCACGAATCCACACCCGCACCCGCACCCGCACCCGCGCAGAAGGAGCCCCGCCATGACCTCGATGCCGCCTGACACCACCGGACCCCTCGACGGGATCCGGATCCTCGACCTCTCCCACGTCCTGAACGGCCCGTTCGCCACCATGCTGCTCGCACACATGGGCGCCGAGGTCATCAAGGTCGAACAGCGCGAGAGCCCCGACCGGTTCCGCCACGCGTGGATGCCGGTGGACGCCGACCACGACGGCTACGAGTTCCTCGTGGTGAACGCGAACAAGAAGTGCGTCACCCTGAACCTCAAGAACGAGCGCGGCCGCGAGGTCTTCCTGGACCTGGTGCGCCAGTCGGATGTCGTCGTGGAGAACTTCTCCACCGGCGTCATGGACCGCCTCGGCTTCGGTTACGAGGCGCTGCGCCAACACAACCCTCAGCTGATCTACGCCTCCTCGAAGGGCTATGGCGAGAGCGGACCGTACGCCGACCTGCGGTCCTTCGCGACCATCGCGATGGCGATGAGCGGCTGGGCCAACGCGTCCTGGGGTCTGTCCAAAGCCCCCGGCACCCAGGTGTTCGGCCCCGGCGACGAGGCCGCCGGCGTCTCCATGGCGCTGGGCATCCTCGCCGCTCTCTACCACCGGACGCAGACCGGCCAGGGCCAGAAGATCGAGGTGTCGATGCAGGAGGCCCTGATGGGCTTCATGGTCAGCGCCTTCCACGAGCACTTCGAGGGCATGGGCCCCGCCGGTGCCTACATGGAGGCGAAGGACGGCCATGTGGCCACCCATCTGCCCGACCTGACCGACGACCTGTTCCGCCGCTACTCCACCGCCCTCGGGCACCCCGAGGCGATCGAGGACCCGCGCTTCGCCACCACCGCCGAACGCCGCGAGAACCTCAAGCTCCTCCAACGCACGGTGGGTGACTGGATGAGGCAGTTCACGGCGCGCGAACTGTTCGACATCCTGCGCGAGCAGAAGGTGCCGGCCGGTCCCGTGCTGTCGATCGACCAGATCCTGGAGGACGAGCACATCGTCGCCCGCCAGGCCTTCGTCGACGTCGAGCACGCGGAGGCGGGCAAGCTCAAGCTGCTCGCCCCCTGGATCCGCTTCAGCGAGACCCCGGCCGCCATCGACCACGCGGGCCCCGCGGTCGGTGAACACAACGACGCGGTCTACCGCGATCTCCTCGGCTACGACGAGGCCACCATCGCCGAACTGCGCGAGACCGGCGCGATCTGAACCGGCGAGAAGTCCGACGAACCCGAGGCACTGGAGATACGACGATGACGGACCCCACCTCAGGACCGGTCCGGGCCGAGTACGCGATGCTGATCGGCGGCGAACTGCGCCAGGCCGCCGACAAGGCGACCATCGACGCGGTCAACCCCGCCACCGGACAGGTCATCAGCTCCTTCCCGGCGGCCACCGCCCAGGACGTCGACCTGGCCGTGCGGGCCGCCGAGGGGGCCGCGCCCGCCTGGCGACGCCGGGCGCCCACCGAGCGCGCCGCCCTGGTCGGACGGCTCGCGGACGCCGTGGCCGCGCACGCCGACGAACTCGCCCGCATCGACACCGCCGACAACGGCAGCCTGCTGAGCGAGATGCGCCGCGACGCGGACGGTGCCGTGGCGGCCCTGCGCTACTTCGCGGGGCTCGCCCTGCAGACGAGCGGCACGACCCTGCCGTCACCGGCGGGCGAACTGACCTACACCAGACGGGTCCCCTACGGCGTCGTAGGGCGCCTCGTCGCCTTCAACCACCCCCTGCTGTTCGCCGCCTCGAAGATCGCCGCACCGCTCGTCGCCGGCAACTCCGTAGTGCTCAAACCCAGCGAGCACACGAGCCTTTCGGCACTGCGGCTCGGGGAACTGGCCGCCGACATCCTGCCCGACGGCATCCTCAACGTGGTGACCGGAGACGGGCGCGAGGCCGGTGACGCGCTGGTCGCCCACCCCTCCGTACGCCGCCTCGCCTTCATCGGCTCGATCGACACCGGACTGGCGATCCAGCGCCGGGCCGCCGAACAGTCGGTCAAGACGGTGACCCTGGAACTCGGCGGAAAGAACCCCCTCGTGGTGTTCCCGGACGCCGACCTCGACACGGTCGTCGACGCCGCCGTACGCGGGATGAACTTCACCTGGCAGGGCCAGTCCTGCGGCTCGCTCTCCCGCGTCCTGATCCACGACTCGATCCACGACGCCTTCGTGGAACGGCTCACCGCGCGCGTCGCCGCGCTCCGCCCCGGCCTGCCGGAGGACCCCGCCTCCCAGACGGGCGCACTCGTCAATGACCAGCAGTTGCGCAAGGTCCTGCACTACGTGCAGATCGGAAAGGACGAAGGCGCCCGGCTCTGCACCGGCGGCGACCGGGTCGCCGAAGGGGAACTCGCCGCCGGCCTGTTCGTCCGACCGGCCGTCTTCGCCGACGTGGACCCCGCATCCCGCCTCGCCCAGGAAGAGATCTTCGGCCCGGTCCTGTCCGTGCTGCGGTTCCGCGAAGAGGCAGAGGCGATCGCCCTCGCGAACGCCACCCGCTTCGGCCTGACCGCAAGCGTGTTCACCACCGACCTCGCCACCGCCCACCGCTTCGCCGAGGCCGTCGACGCGGGCTACGTGTGGGTCAACCAGGTCGCCCGCCACATCCCCGGCGCCCCGTACGGCGGCGTCAAGGACAGCGGCATCGGCAGCGAGGAGGACCTCGGCGAACTCCTGTCGTACACGCAGACGAAGAACATCCACATCAGCTACGCCTGAGACCCCGGGAGGGCCACCCACATGACCGAGACAACCGGCGCCAAGACACCCGAGAACCCGCCGGACCAGGAACTGCGCCGCTTCGACGAGGCGATCCGCGAGGACCACCTGATCGGGCAGTGGTCCTTCGAACCGCTCCTGGAGGCCGCCACCAGCGGTCCGACCCCACGCGGCAAGGGACACGTCTGGCCGTGGAAGACCACCCGCACCCGGCTCGCCGAGGCGTCCGAGACGCTCGGCCCGGCCGGCCTCGGACGCTGCAACCTGACCTTCCTCAACCCCGGCATCACCCAGGGCCCTCCGGGCTCCACCCACACCATGGCCGCCGGAGTGCAGATCATGCGGGCGCAGGAGGTGTGCTGGTCGCACCGGCACACCATGTCCGCACTGCGCTTCGTCATCGAGGGCAACCCCGAGGCATTCACCGCGGTCGACGGCGAACCGCTCACCATGGACACCTTCGACCTGCTGATCACACCCCGCTTCTCCTGGCACGACCACCACAACCCGACCGACGACGAGGTGGTCTGGCTCGACGTCCTCGACCTCGGCCTCACCCTCGGCCTCAACCAGGCGTTCTACGAGCCCTATGGCGAAGCCAGCCAGCCGCAGCGCCCCCACATGGGCGAGTCGCAGGGCCTGCGCGCCAAGTCCCTGCGCCCGGTGCGGGAACGGCCCCGCCTGGAGCGCCTACCCATCCGCTACCCGTGGGCCGACGTCGTCGAGATCCTCGACGCGTACGGCGACACCACCCAGGACCCCTATGACGGCCTCGCCCTGCGCTACGCCAACCCCGTCACCGGCGGTCCGACGATGACCACCCTGGACTGCTGGATCCAGCAGCTCCCCCCGGGATTCCAGGGACTCAGCCACCGCCGCACCTCCAGCAGCGTCGGCTTCGTGGTCAGCGGACACGGTCGCGTCGAAGTCGGCGACGACACGCTCGACATCGGGCCCGGCGACACATTCGCCGTCCCCAACTTCGCCTGGCACCGCCTGCTCAACGACGGCGACGAACCGCTGCGCATCTTCTCGGTGCACGACATCCCCGCACTCACGGCACTCGGCCTCTTCTACGAGGAACCCGTGCCTGTCGTCGCCGCACATCCCGCCCCGGCCGTCCCGGCCAGGCCCCTCAAGCCCCACTTCCGTACCGACGCGATGCTCGCCCCCGAGGAGGAGCGATGACGCGCTACACCGCCGACGACATCCGCGGCCTGGTGGCGATCCTGCCCACCCCCGCGCTGCCCGGCGCGGACCGCTGGGACGCACGCGACACCGTCGACCTCGCCGAGACCGAGCGGCTGACCGACGCCCTGGTCGAGGCCGGGGTCGACATCCTGCTGACCAACGGCACCTTCGGCGAGGGCGCCTCCCTCACTCTCGACGAGGTCCTCGCCTTCAACGACACGGTCATCCGCACCGTACGAGGACGCGTCCCCGTCTTCACCGGAGCCACCACCCTCAACACCCGCGACACCATCGAACGCGGCCGGAAACTCGCCGACCTGGGCGCCGACGGACTCTTCCTCGGCCGGCCCATGTGGGTCGCCCTGGACGAGGACCAGATCGTCGAGTTCCACCGGTCGATCGCCGAGGCACTGCCCGGCCTCTCGCAGGTCGCCTACGACAACCCCAGCGCGTTCAAGGGCAAGATCGCGCACACCACGTACGCCGGACTCGCCCGCATCCCGCAGCTCGTGGCGGCCAAGCACATGGGCTACGGCGCCATGGGGGAACGCTACGTCAAGGACCTGGAGGCGGTCGACGGACGTATCCGGCTGCTGCCGCTGGCCGAGGACTGGGCCACCACTGCCCGCCGCTTCCCCGTGGAGACCGTGGCGTGCTGGAGCGGCGACGGGGCCTGCGGGCCCGCCCCGCTGCTGCACCTCCGCGACGCCGTGTTCGCCAAGGACTGGGCACGGGCCACCCATATCCAGGGCGAGATCGCCGAGGCGACCAAGCCACTGTTCCCCGACGGCAGCTTCGAGGAGTTCTCGAAGTACAACATCCAGATCGACCGCGCCGAGTTCGAGGCCGCCGGCTACTTCACACCCGGCCCGACCCGCCCGCCGTACACCACGTGTCCCGAGGCCTACCTGGAAGGCGGCCGGGAGTGCGGCCGCCGCTGGGCCCGCCTGCACCAGGCCTATGCCGACAGCCCGACCACCGGCTGAACCCCGACCAGCACATCGACAGAGTGAGGACGCCTTCCCATGAGTAACACCAACCCCACCCAGGCGGTCCCGGACGCCGACACCTCGCCGACCAAGCCGGACGACGCGCCCGTGCACGTCTCCCGCCTCGGCTACGTCAACTTCGAGACGCCCGACGTGGCCCGGCTCACCGAGTACTACACCAAGGTCATGGGCTTCGCCCTGGTCGACGAGTCACCGCAGCAAGTGTTCCTGACGACCGGCGCCGACCACCACTGTGTCGTCATCGAAAAGGCCGAGGCCGTCGCCGGGCGGTCGATGGTCGGCTACGAGATCCGCGAGAACCTCGACGACGCCCAGCGCCGCCTCAAGGAGGTCGGGATCACCGGCGAACGCCGTACGGACATCGGCCCCGGAACGCCCGACGTCCTGGTGCTCACCGAGCCCGCCACCGGCGCGACCCTGCACCTGTACCAGGAGCAGGACCTCAGCGGCGTGGAGCCCACGTTCGACCAGCGGCCCAGCAAGCTCGGGCACGTGGCCGCCTACACGACGTCGACGAGCGGCATGCGCTCCTTCTACGAGGACGCCATGGGCTTCCGCTGGTCGGACTCGATCGGCGACTTCTTCGTCTTTCTGCGCTGCAACGCCGACCACCACGCCGCGAACTTCATGCAGAGCGACACCATGCGCGGCATGCACCACATCGCCTACGAAGCCCGGGACCTGTCCCATCTCCAGACGATGATCGACAACCTCGCCCGGAACGACTACCGGCTGTACTGGGGACCGGGCCGGCACGCCGTGGGCCACAACATCTTCACGTACCACCTGGATCCCGACGGCAACCACATCGAACTGTTCACCCAGCTCGACGTGATGCTCGACGAGGAGAAGGGCTACTACGAGCCTCGCCCCTGGCACGAGCACTTCCCGATGCGTCCGACCACGTGGGAGGCGGACGCCCTGGCCATGAACGCGTGGGGACCGATCCCGCACGGCGCCATCAAGCGCTGAACTCCCGGCGGTCCAAGGCGACTTCATCGAGGGATGGACACACATCGCATGAACAGCAGGAACTGGAGCCTCACCACATGCCGGGCCGACGGGCAGTCGTCGGCGGCTGTCCGCCGACGGGACGGCCGCCTCGTGGTCCCCGATTTCCTCCGGGCGTACGCGGGACTGACACAGGCGCTCGACGACTGGGAGCGGCTGACCCCGCTCCTGCGAGACCTGGACCCGGACGCCCTCGACCCGCTCGATGCGATCGAGACGCTCTCGGTCCAGTACCCGCGCAAGTTGCTGTGCGTCGGAGCCAACTACCGTGACCATCTCGCCGAGATGGGTGTCGACGATGTACCGGAGGGGACACGGCCGTACTTCTTCCTGGTCCCGCCGACCACCACCATGGTCGGCGACGGGGAGCCCGTCCTGATCCCCGACGACCCGACTCTGCGCCCTGACTGGGAGGCCGAACTGGCCGTCGTGATCGGGAAGGGGGGTGCAGGCATCCCCGCCTCCCGGGCCCTCGACCACGTGGCGGGCTACGCCTGCTTCAACGACGTCACCGCCCGAGGCCTGTTGCGGCGAGATGTGGCGATCGCCGCGCCGTTCACGTGGGACTGGTCCGGGTCCAAGGGACTGGACACGTTCTGTCCGATGGGCGCGGTGACGCCGGCCTGGCAGATCGAGGACCCCGGTGCGCTCGCCATCCGTTGTGTAGTCAACGACACGGTCAAACAGGACGGCACCACGAGCAACCTGATCGTCGGCATCGCCGACATCATCGCGGCGGCCAGCCGCAGTTGGACGTTGCAGCCGGGCGACGTGATCGCCACGGGCACTCCCGCCGGCGTCGGCCTGGCACGCGGTGAGCAACTGCGCGACGGCGATGTCGTCCGCGTCGAGATCGAAGGGCTGGCTCCGCTCACCAATCCCGTCAAGTCACGCACCGTGAAGGGATAGCCATGACTCCCGACCCGTCAGCAGGCTCGGCGTCACGGCCGAGCGTGCAAGACTTCATCGATTCGACCGCGATGGGGACGCGTCAACGACTCGTAGTGCTGCTCGGCCTGCTGACGATGGTCGCGGAGGGCCTCGACATCACCATCGCCGGCTTCGTCTACCCCCACGTCATACGCGACTGGGGCACCTCCATCGGGGCGGTCACCGCCACGGTGACCCTCGGTGTCCTGAGCATGGCGGTGGGCGGGGCCGTCGCGGGGCCGCTCGCCGACCGGTACGGTCGCAAGGGCGTCATCATTGTCGGTGTCGTCGTCTTCGGGCTGGCCACCGCCGCGATGGGCCTGGCGACGACCATCGAGGCGCTGGCGGCGCTGCGCATCGTGGCCTGCCTGGGCATCGGCGCCGTCGCACCCGCGGTCGTGACGCTCATCGCCGACTCCACACCCGCGGCCCGGCGGGCACAGATGGTGACCCTGGCGTTCTCCGGCGTGGCGGCGGGGACGGTCGTCGGCGGGCTCCTCGCGGCAACGGTCATCCCGGCCTTCGGCTGGCCCACACTGCTCGCCCTCTGCGGACTCGCTCCCCTCTTGCTGGTTCCCTTCGTCGCCGCTTACGTCCCCGAGTCCGCGAGCGTGCTGGTCGCACGGGGGCGGGATCCCGAACGGATCCGCAACGTCCTGGCGGCACTCGCCCCGGACCGGGACAACTCACACGTGGACCTGACCGCGGGCCCGGCCGACGCCCCGGAGCAGAAGGTGCCCGCGATCGTCCTGTCCCGCCCCTACCTGGCGACGACCCTGTTGATGTGGCTCTGCTACTTCATCCTGCTCGGAGTCGTCTTCCTCATCCTCAACTACCTGCCGCTCATGGTGGAACGCAGCGGCCTGACAGCCGCCCGCACAGGTGTCGTCGTCGGGCTCTTCGGCTGGGGAAGCCTGTGCGGACAGGTTCTGGCATCGTTCGTCCTGAAGCGGCTCGACCGCTTCCAGGCGCTGACGCTGGCCCTGGCGCTCAGCGTGCTGGCCGTCTACGTCATGGGAGCCGCCGTACCAGGTTATGCGGCGCTCCTCGTCGAGGTCTTCGCTTTCGGGCTGTGCCTGGGCAATTCCGCGGCCACGCTGACGGCGGTCGGTGCGCTCGCCTACCCGACGTCCGCGCGCGCCACCGGCCTCGGCTGGATGAGCGGTGTCGGTCGGCTCGGGACGCTGGCCAGCGGACTGCTCGGCGGGATCATGATCGGCGCCGGGTGGAGCATCTCGCAGATCTTCTTCGTCATGGGTGTGCCCCTCGCGCTCGCGGTCCTGGCCGCTGTGCTGGTGGGCACGGACACCCGACGTCGGGTCTCGCCGCCATCGCAGCCTGCCCGAGAGCCCTTTCTCAAGCACAGGTCATGACACCCAGGCAGAAGCCGCGGTCGTACTCTACTTTGCCGACACTGCCGCTCGTCCGTTCGTCCTCGTTGGCGCGCTCTCGGTCCTGATGAAGCTTCTGAATGACAGGACCTGGCGGGGGCCTGTCAAACGTTCGGCTCTGGCCCGTAGTCGGTGGTGACGCCGGGTAGCCATTCGCGGTCATGATCTTGTGATGGATGTCAACTCCCTTATCAGCACGGTGTTTTCCGGGCTGTCGGTGCTCGTCGTCGAGGACGTGGGGGGCTGTGGTGACGCAGTGGTGGTCACGGCCCGCACGCGGGGTGTGGCGGTGCCGTGTCCGGTGTGCCGGACGCCGACGGCGAAGGTGCACGGGTATCACCGCCGGACGGTGACGGACGTGCCGGTCGACGGCCGCCCGGTTGTCGTCCACCTGCGGGCACGGCGGCTGGTCTGTCCGGTCGTGGGCTGCCGGAGGCAGACCTTCCGCGAGCAGATTCCCGGACTGCTGGAACGCCATCAGCGCCGCACGGTGCGCCTCGCCTGGCAGGTATCCCAGGTGGCGCGGGAGTTATGCGGTCGGGCGGCCGCACACCTCGCCGGCCTACTGGCCGTACCCGTCTCCCGCAGCACCGCACTGCGCCATCTGCGACGCCTGCCGCTGCCACAGCAGGCGGTCCCACGGGTGATCGGCGTGGATGATTTCGCCCTGCGCCGCCGCCACCGTTACGCCACGATCATCACAGATGCCGAAACCGGCCGACGCGTCGCGGTCCTGCCCGACCGCGAAAGAGCCACTCTGGAGTCCTGGCTGCGCGGACATCCTGGTGCCGAGATCGTGTGCCGCGACGGCTCGGCCACCTACGCCGAGGCCATCCGCCGAGGCCTGCCCGACGCGGTGCAGGTCAGCGACCGATGGCACCTCTGGCGCAACCTCTACGACAAAGTTTAGCTCGAGGTCCGCGCGCACACCGGATGCTGGACCACCATCAATCCGACCCGCCCTGGTGGAGTACGCGAGCAGACCACCCGCGAACGCTGGAACAAGATCCACGACCTCCTCGGCCAGGGCGTCGGCCTCCTCGACTGCTCCCGCCGCCTCGGAGTGGCCCTGAATACCGTCAAACGCTACGCCCGCATGCCCAAGCCCCAGGCCCTGCGCATCGCCCCCGCCTACCGGCCCACCCTCGTCGACCCCTACCGCGACCATCTGCGCGCCCGTCGCGCGGCCGAACCGGCAGTTCCTGTCACCCAACTGCTGGGAGAGATAAGGGAGCTGGGCTACACCGGCAGCGCGAACCTCCTGGTCCGCTACCTCAACCAGGGCCACGCCGAAGGCGACCGCCCCGTCACCACCCCACGTCACGCCAGCCGCCTCCTGCTCACCGACCCCGAAACCCTGCGCCCGAAGGAAAACGACCCTGCTGGAGAAGATCGTCGCGGCCTGCCCGGAGATGACCGCACTCGCCGATCTCGTACGCGGCTTCGCCACCCTGCTGAAACCGGCCGAGGGCAACAACGTGAAACTCACCGAGTGGATCACGGCCGCCCGCGCCGTCGACCTACCCCACCTTGCGCAGCTTCACCAACGGCCTCGAAATCGACCGGCCCGCCGTGAACGCCGGACTCACCTTGCCCTACCACAACGGCCGCACCGAAGGCGTCAACACCCGCACCAAGAGGATCATGAGACAGATGCACGGACGCGCCGGATTCGGCCTCCTCCGCCACCGCATCCTCCTGCCCTGACAGACACCCGGCATCACCACCGACTACGGGCCAGAGCCACCGGATAGCTCCTCATCGTGTTCAGGACACACTCCCCGACCAGTCAAGCTCAGACCCGGTGCGATCGTGCTCGACGTCGGGGTGAGCCGGGTACAGCGCGACAGGAAGGCCCGGGTCACCGGGGACGTCGCCCCGGCGGCGGCGGAGGTCGCGGCGTACCTGTCGCCCAATCCGGGCGGAGTGGGCCCTATGACGCGGGCGATGCTGCTCGCGAACGTCGTCGAAGCTGCCGAGCGGGGCGTCGCACTCACTGAACAGGTGGCGCTCCCGGCCTAGGCTCCGTGACTGCGACGGCAGAGGTGCGTGGCCCGCAGGGGCGTCCGAATTCGACGCGATCGGCGACGGGTGCCGCGACGGCCACGCTTCCGCGTGGGGTGGTCGAGGGCGAGCTGCTGGGCAATCATGCCGCCCACCGACTGTCCCACCACGTGCGCCGCGGGAATGTCGAGCGCGGTGAGAAGGCCCGCGGAGTCGTTCGCCATGTCGGCCAGGGTGTAGCCGCCCTCCGGGAACTTCTGCGACAGGCCGACGTCCCGGTTGTCGAAGCGGAGGACGTGGAAGCCCGCGTCGGCGAGTTGGCGGCACAGACCGGCGCGCCATCCGATCATGTGGGCCCCGAGGCTCTGGATCAGCAGCAGCGGGGGGGGCGCCCGGGATCGCCGAAGGTGTCGTAGCTGAGCGACACCCCTCCGGGCGTGATGACCATGGTCATGAAAAGCTCCGTTCGGCTATCGGATCGAGCGAATGCCCATGGCCAGCGCAGCGAGTTGGGGCAGGCCGGTGGCGACGTTGAGGCTGCGGTCGGCTGCCCTGATGGGCAGTCAAGCGGGTCATCACCGACCGACTCCGGAGCCGAGGACTCTGATCGCGGTAGGCCGTGGGTCCCGCTGCCGGCCGCGCCCGGGGTGTTGTGGGTGGCTTTACGGGGTGGGCGTCTGGTTCGCCACCCACCAGGCGGCGATCTGGGCGCGGGAGCCGAAGCCGAGCTTGGCCC
Organism: Streptomyces sp. NPDC057474; assembly: GCF_042802555.1. Taxonomy (NCBI): domain Bacteria; kingdom Bacillati; phylum Actinomycetota; class Actinomycetes; order Kitasatosporales; family Streptomycetaceae; genus Streptomyces; species Streptomyces sp. NPDC057474. The sequence continues at coordinate 47,702 of NZ_JBHVDX010000042.1, forward strand.
GGATGTTCTCGATGTGCCCGTCGACGGTGCGCGGCGACAGGACGAGCGTGCCGGCGATCAGCCGGTTGCTCATGCCCTTGGCCACCAGCGCGGCCACTTCCCGCTCGCGGCGGGTCAGCGGGCTCGTGGGGGTGGCCGGGGCAGCCGGTTCGGCGTCCGCGTCGGCGGCGCCGCCTAGGGCGTAGGCGATGGCCCGGCCGGGGGTGGCGTGACGGCCGCCCTCCGTAACCGCCTTCTCGTAGGCTGCCGGGCCCAGGGCCCCTACGACCGCTTCCTCGCAGTGTGTATGGTGCCTGCCCAGATGAGGGCCGAAGGCCAGGATGGTGGTGCCGGTGTCCCGCCACAGGGTACGCACGGTCCCCAGCAGTCGCGCCGCCCGCTCGTGGTCGTTCTGGGAGGCGGCGGTCCAGGCCAGCAGGTCGAGCATCAATGCTGTCCCGACGTAGTCGCTGAAGCCACCCTGGACCTCCAGGCCGTCCCGGACCAGTGCCGCGGCCGCCTTCGGGTCGCCGCGCAGCCAGGCGTGCAGGCCCAGCGTCCACAGCGTGTACGAACTGGCCCACCGCTCACCGTGCGCCTGGGCGATGGCGAGCGCGTGCCTCGCGGTCTCGGTCGCGCGCTGCTCCCGTGGGTTCATCTGGGCGGCGGCCAGTTGGAACAGCCAGAAGACCGCTTCAGGTCCCTCGCGCAGCGCCGCCCGAGCGGAGAGCGCGCCGTCGAAGAGGGACACGGCCTCCTTCCGGCGCCCCTGGAACAGGGCCAACGTGCCGCGGTTGCACTGGACGGACGCACACACCACCGGGTCGTTCAACTGCTCGCCAAGGTGCCCCGCCTCGTCCAGCCACCGCTCGGCCGCCGGGTGATCGCCCTGCAGCAGCGCCACCCAGGCGCCGACCCACAGCGCCCTGGCCCGGGCCGGCGTGGGCTCGGGCGCGGCCGCGAGCGCCTGGTCGAGCCGGCGGCGCCCCTCGCCCAGGAATCCGCCGGCGCACCAGTGGAAGCGCAGTGCGGCGGCCAGCGCCAGGGTGGCCTGCCGGTCGCCGCCGGAGTCCAAGGCGGCCTGCAGATCGCTGTGTACGGCGCGGAGCCGGGCCAGGGCCGCCTCCTGGCCGGGGCCGAACCAGCCCTCGGCGAGGCGCTCGGCCAAGCCTAGGAAGAAGTCGCGGTGCCGCAGCAGCAGCCGTTGCTCCTCGCCGGACTCGACGAGCCGCTGCCTGCCGTACTGGCGGATGGTCTCCAGCAACCGGTAGTGAGTGAGGCCCTCGTGCTCGGTGGCCAGGACGACGGACTGGGCGACCAGCCGGTCCAGGAGGTCCAGCACCTCTGCCCGGTCGATGCCCTCTCCCGCGCAGACACCCTCTGCGTCGTCCAGGCCGAAGCCGGCGGCGAAGACCGACAGCCGGTTCCACAGCAGCCGCTCGGCGGGCCGGCACAGGTCATAGCTCCAGTCGATCAGCGCACGCAGCGTGCGCTGCTGCGGACGGACGGTCGGGCTACCGCCTGTGAGCAGCGTGAAACGGTCCTGCAGCCGGTCCACCGCCTGGTCGACGGTGAGCGTCCGCAGCCGGGACGCGGCCAGCTCGATCGCCAGCGGCAGCCCGTCCAGGTCGGCACACAGCCGACGGACCCCGGCCCAGTTCCGGTCGGTGATCCGGAAGTCCGGCCGGACGGCCGTGACCCGGTCCCGCAGCAGCTCGACCGCCTCGTCCGGCACCGACAGGGGCGGAACGGTGACGACCTGCTCGCCCGCGATGCCCAGCGTCTGGCGGCTCGTCACCAGGATGCGCAGCCCGGCGGAGGACGACAGCAGCCTGCGGGCCAGTTCGGCGCACGCGTCGACCAGATGCTCGCAGTTGTCCAGTACGATCAGCGCCCGGCGCCCGGCCAGGCGCCCCGCTAGCCGGTCGAGGACGGGCCTGACGCCCAGGTCCGGCACCCCCAGCGCGGTCGCGGCCGCGCTCGCCACCGACGACGGCTCCCGTACCGGGGCCAGATCCACCAGCCACACCCCGTCCGCGAAGGCCTTGCCGAACGTGCCGGCCACCTCCAGCGCCAGCCGCGTCTTGCCCACCCCGCCCATTCCGGTAAGCGTCAGCAGCCGCGCCGTGCCGAGGAGACGGCGGATCTCGGCGATGTCGCGCTGCCTGCCCACGAAGGTGGTGAAGGCCGCCGGCAGATTCCCCGCTTCCGCGATCACGCTGGTCACGATCCCCGTCACCTCCCACCTGCCCGAAACCGGGCGCACACGAACTCTTGACCAGCCCAGCAGCGTCACCGTGCCCATACCTTGCCCAAACTGGCATTAAAAAGACTACAACGTCGCACATGGCGTACCACCTGGACTGCGCACGGGCGGTGCCGGGTGCTGGTCTCCTTCCCGCCCTGCCACCGCGGCTCGGCGCGCGCCTCCAGGCAGGCCCGCTACCGCGCCAGGTCCCGGCCGGCCGCGTTCCCGGGTCGGCAGAACGATGCGGGTCACCGCCTCCCGTGGCGGCAACAAATGGGCCGCACGACTGCTGGACGCCGCGCGTGGCCGGCCTGCGGCGGCACATCGGCACCATCCATCTCCACCTGTGGCCTGTACGCGGGCGTGCGCCACGCGCGCTGCGAGGAAGGGGGTCCTCAGGACCTGCGCCCGGCGGCGCAGGAGAAGGCATTCGCCGACGGGTGGCGGCCACACCAGCCCCGGCCGGGCCATCCCCTACGCCTTGGGCGGCAACGCTGTCACCGGCACCGAACCAACCGCCCCGGCCGCCGCTCCGAGGCTGCTGACTTGCCGGGAGCGGGAAGCGGCAGCGCCGGTGGCCAGGGGCCCGGCTTCGGCTCCCGTGCCCGGTCGCCGGCCGGTGGACGGCGAACCACGCACCCACGCCGTAAGGACCAGGTAAAAAACCCCGTAAAAATACCCATGGTCCGGGGGTGTGCCTCGCCCCGATCCTTACGGCATGGACGCCCGCCACGGCGACCATGACGGACGCGTGCCATGGGCCTGCTCAACGCGCAAGCAGTCCGACGCGACACCGTCCGCCGGCCGGGGCCCAAGCTCCCACGTCACTTGCGATCTCGCTCGGCAACCGATCGTTCGCCACCGGCCCAGTCAGCCCAAGGCGGGATACGCGGCCACCCATTGACAGGCGGCCTACCGGCCAAAGCACCATCCACACTCGGGCTCTCGAAAACTCCTACCCAGTCCGGAGCACACATGATCAAGCGAAACACGGTACGCACGAGAAGACAGACGACAACCAGGACTTCTGTTCTCGTGGCGCTCCTCCTGACCCTTCTGGCAACCGCGTTCCTCCAATTCCCCGTGGCAGTCCCGAAGGCGCAGGCGGTGAACCAAACGTGCCCGGGAGGCTCCCAATCGGGATCTGGATCGTCGAGCTGCCCCAACGTGCGCAACTACGACCTTCTGACCCAGAGGCCGATGCCGCGAACCCTGTACCGCGGTGACTCCCGACAGCCGTACGTGATGTTCCGAGACGGCTTCTGGGCGCGCGGGTCGAACAACGACATTCGCTCGCATGTACATGGCGACCGGCACGGTAACAGCAACTACGTTTCGACGAGCGGAACGGAAGGCGTCACGATTCCGTTCGCGCGGAGCCAGGGAATGAACAACCTCGCAGCTGCCGCCCGAAGGCAATGCGACACAGTGCGGGCTTTGAACGACCAGAGGCGGGGGTGGGTATCGAGGATCTTCCCGACAAGGTGCAATGGTCAGGCGGTGACCGCCGAGACCTTCGTCTACCTGATCGACCCTAGGGTCGGCAGGAACGCGGTGTATGTGCCCGATCAGATCCGCGGGGACGCAAACCTCTACAACCACTATAGGTCTCAGGACGAATGGGCCTACATCCACAGGATTCCGCGCGAGGCGATCATGGGAGTCCGCGTATTCCGGATGACCGCGCGAGCGTTCGACGGAGTGCTAGTCATGAACACCATCGACATGAGGTTCAACCGTTTCATGCCAAATCCCAACTATGGGACCGCGACGATCGTCTACAACCCCAACAACGACGGGAGTAGCCGCTTCAACGTCAACACGGACCTGAACACCCCCACGCTTGCAGCTAACCCGTATACCCGAGGCTGCAGCTCAATCAACCGGTGCAGAAGGTAATACCGCGGCCGCAGTACAAGCACGCGATGTCCAATGGCGGCCCGGGCCGAGGGCATCCTGTTCATCCCCCATAACCGGAATCCGTGCCGCGTACGTTCATAGGCCGATCACCGATCGCCCGGCGTCCGTCGCATCAACCACAACCCGCACCCGAACCAACGGTCCGTCACCCGGCCGAGGTTGCTCGGGCCAGGGTCGTCCCGGCCAACCGGCTGAGAGCGCTCTGAGGCTCATCAGCAGGTTGGCGAAGTGAGAGAACCAACCCCCTGGATGAAGGCATTCGCATGGTGAAAAACGACAAGCCAAGATGGCTGCTGCGGGCCGGCGCCTCGTCTGGACGGCGGATCCGCGGTGGTCTCCTCGCCACCTTGACCCTGCTGGTCGCCAGCACGCTGACCTTCGCCGCTCCCGCGCGAGCCGACGAAGACACCGTCTGGGAGCAGGTGGAGGCCCTGGCTGAGCACGAAGGCGCCATCGCCGCTTTCGAGGATCCCAACATCGGGCCAGTCATCATCTTCCCGAAGGACCACACCGGGGACATCGACCACCTGCAGCCACCACCGAACTGGACCGACTCCTCCGGAAGCACACCCACCAGTTGGCCCACGCCCACCACCGCGAAGAGCGCCATCTTCACCAACAACGAGATCAGCGCCACCATCAGCGCGGCCTACGAGGCGGTGCAACCCGAGGGTGACCTGACGTACGAACTCTTCGTGAACTTCGACGGGCCGACCGACCGGGTGGTGGCGCACACCAACGCCCCGTCCTCGGTCACCGACCCTCTGGCCAGTCAGTATTCCGGCAAGCTCGTCATCGACAGATACACGTCCACCGCGCCGCCGGCCACCCAGTGCCATCCAGCGGACGGCACCCTCCCGTCGGGGTATCTCTCAGACCCCAACACCCAGCTGCATGAGCTGGCCAATCTCAACTGCGCCCTCTCGTATTTCAACGACCCCAACATCGGGCCGGTGATCATCTTCCCGAAGGATCACGTCGGCGACATCGACAACCTTCAGAAACCGACAAACTGGACCGACGGCGACGGAGTGGCACCGAGCAGCTGGCCCACCCCCACCACCGCGCGCAGTGTGCAGTTCACCTCCGCCAAGATGAAGGAGGTCACCGAAGCCATCTACGCGCGGCTCGCACCCGACGACAGCAACACCTTCAACACGTTCGTCTACCACGACGGCGAGAGCGACCGGCTCGTGGTGCTCACCGCCGCCCCGTCCTCGCTCACCGCTCCACTGCTCAGCACGTATCCCAACATGATCACGGTCAAACCCAGCCCGACCAACAACGTCCGGCTGATCAACGTCAACAGTGGCAAGGCCCTCAACGCGGCGAACTGCGGAACCGCCGACGGAACCGGGATAAACCAGTGGGCCACGCTCGCCAACACCTGCCAGCAATGGCAGTTCGATACTACGGCGGACGGCCACTACACCATCACCAACGTCAACAGCAACAAGGCCCTGGAGAACTATCACTGCGGAACGTGGACCGGCGCATTGATGGCCCTGGTGCCCCCCGCCGACAACAACTGCCAGAAGTGGGACTTCGCCCTGGTCGACGGCCACTACACCATCACCAACGTCCACAGCGGGCAGGCCATCGACGTGGCAGGCTGCGCGACGACCGACGGTGCTCTGGTCCGCCAGTGGACCTCGCTCGGCAACAACTGCCAGAAGTGGGACATCGTGCCGGTCAACGCGTGATCGCTCAAGCGGATGTGCCCCTGGCCGACGGGAATGAGGATTGCTGAGGTCCTGGCTCCCGCCCCTGTGGGTGAAAACCGTAGGTGAACAGGTGTATCGGGTCCTTTCTGCCCGTCCGTAGTGCCCGGCTGGGAAGTCCCAGCCGGGCACTACGCGCCGTGCGGGCCGGTCGGCGGGAGACGGACGGCTCGTCCAGGCGCCGAAGGCGTGACGCGCCCTCGGTCCGTCACCGCCGCCTCGAACGAGTGCCCCCCGCCGCCGGGGATGCCCCCGGTCCGGGCAGTCATCGCCGACGAGCACTGTGACCGCACTCGCGGTCGAGACCTGGGACCGACACCTCGACGACCTGTTCACCGACATCGGCCACCGCTTCGGCCGCGCCGAACCACGCCGCCGTCCGCCGCATGCGCGACTACGTCCGCGGCCTGCTCGCCCCGGTGGCGCGCAAAAGATTACTTGGCAGGCAACAGAGATGTCGGACTACATCGACAGACACCTGCACGACCGGGGCTTGGGCGCGGCTCAGGTCGCTGAGGTCCTAGTGAGCCGGTTTTGAGTTCTCCCGTCGCCACTTGAGTCGTGTTCCGTTTCGGATCGTGGCTTGGGCGGTGACGGGGCTGGTGGTTTGCGGTC
>NZ_JBHVDX010000043.1:0-53134 GCF_042802555.1 Streptomyces sp. NPDC057474
CACCAGCCCCTTCGGCCTGCTGGTCAGAGATACAGGCCCGTGGAGTCCTCCGACCCCTCGAACCGGTCCGCGGCCACGGCGTGCAGATCGCGCTCGCGCATCAGGACGTACGCCACGCCCCGGACCTCGACCTCCGCGCGGTCCTCGGGGTCGTAGAGGACTCGGTCACCGGGCTCGACGGTCCGGACGTTCTGGCCGACCGCGACGACCTCGGCCCAGGCGAGGCGCCGGCCGACTGCCGCCGTCGCGGGGATCAGGATGCCGCCGCCGGAACGCCGCTCGCCCTCGGCGGTGTCCTGCCGCACGAGCACACGGTCGTGCAGCATCCGGATGGGCAACTTGTCGTGCTGGGTCTTCTCGCTCACACCCCGAACCTACCTGTCTTCGTCCCTGTCCTCGTCCCTGTCCTCGTCCCTGTCCTCGTCCCTGTCCTGTCCCTGTCTGTCTGCGTCAGGCCCTACGACGCCGAGTGCCGAGGGCGAGGAGCCCTACGACACCGATGACCAGGAGGGCGACGGGCACGATGCGCTCGACCCTGGGCCCCCCGTTCTCGTCGACGAACTGGCCCCTGACGTCACTGACCACACGATTGACCGAGACGTACGCCTTGCCGAGGGTGTGGTCGATGTTGGAGACCACCTTGGCCTTGGCATCGCCCACGATGGTTTTCGGGTGCACGCGGACGCCGATCTCGTCGAGCGTCTCGGCGAGGTTGTCGCGGCGGCTCTTGATGTCCGCCTCGATCTCGGCCGGGGTCCTGGTGTCCGAGGTCTCCGCCACCGCGCTGCCTCCGTTGTCGGTGAAATCTCTTGTTTGCGGACAGTCTGTCAGCTCAACCCGGCGCCGCACCGCCAGGGCCCGCCATTACGCTGGAACGATGAGCGAGCGACTCCAGCCCGGGGACGTGGCCCCCGCCTTCACCCTCCCGGACGCCGACGGCAACGAGGTGTCCCTGTCCGACCACAAGGGCCGCAAGGTCATCGTCTACTTCTACCCGGCCGCCCTGACCCCCGGCTGCACCAAGCAGGCCTGCGACTTCACCGACAACCTGGAGCTCCTCGCGGACGCCGGGTACGACGTCATCGGCATCTCCCCCGACAAGCCCGAAAAACTCGCCAAGTTCCGCGAGAAGGAGTCCCTGAAGGTCACCCTTCTCGGCGACCCCGACAAGACGGTCCTCGACGCGTACGCCGCCTTCGGCGAGAAGAAGAACTACGGCAAGACCTACATGGGCGTCATCCGCTCCACGATCGTCGTGGACGAGGAGGGCAAGGTCGAACAGGCCCTCTACAACGTCCGCGCGACGGGCCACGTAGCGAAGATCATCAAGGACCTGGGCATCTGAGCCCCGCGCCAGCCGGCCACCCCCACGGCCCGTACCGGAACGATCCGGTACGGGCCGTTCCACCTGTACCGCTGCTCTGCACAACTGCCATGCGGTCACCCAGCACCTGGGGCAGGGGAGGCAGAGCCGGCGCACAACTCCCGGTACGATGGCAGGCGGCTAGCGGTGGTGGCGCAACAGGCGACGCAGCAGACTTAGGATCTGTGGCCCTTGATCGGGCTTGAGGGTTCGAATCCCTTCCGCCGCACGCAAACGGCCTGCGAATCGAAGGATTGACTCGCAGGCCGTTCTTGCGCTCACCTCAGCCCAGCAGCTCCCGCAGCACCGGCACCAGCCCCCGGAACGCCTTGCCCCGGTGGCTGATCGCGTTCTTCTCCTCGGCGGTCAGTTCGGCGCAGGTTCGGGTGTCACCCTCGGGCTGGAGGATGGGGTCGTAGCCGAAGCCGTTCGTGCCGGTGGGGGTGTGGCGGAGGGTGCCCCTCAGTCGGCCCTCGACCACGCGCTCCGTGCCGTCCGGCAGTGCCAGGGCCGCCGCGCAGTTGAAGTGGGCGCCCCGGTGTTCGTCGGCGATGTCGCCGAGCTGGGCCAGGAGCAGGTGCAGGTTGGCCTTGTCGTCGCCGTGGGTGCCGGCCCAGCGGGCGGAGAAGATGCCGGGGGCGCCGTTCAGGACGTCGACGCAGAGGCCGGAGTCGTCGGCGATGGCGGGGAAGCCGGTCGCCCCGGCGAGGGCGTGGGCCTTCAGCAGGGCGTTCTCGGCGAAGGTGACGCCGGTTTCCTTGACGTCGGGGATGTCGGGGTAGGCGTCCGCGCCGACGAGTTCATGGGCGAGGCCCGCGTCGGCGAGGATGGCCTTCAGCTCGGTGAGCTTGCCGGCGTTGCGGGTAGCGAGGATCAGGCGGGTCATGCCCTCCAGTATCGCGATCCCCGCCCACCCGGTTCGCATGGGTTACGACAGTTACGACGTGCAGACCTTCGTCAGCTCGCCCGCCGCGTCCGTGATGCCGCTGATGTCGGGGGTCGCGTCGCCGTTCTCCACGGCGGTGCGGGTGTCGGTGACGGCCTTCTGGAGGGAGTCGACGGCCTTGTTGACGTCGGTGTTGTCCGTCTTGTCGCCGATCTCGTCGAGGTTCTTGTCGATGGAGTCGAGGGACTCCTCCAGCTGCGTCGGGTCGTCCGCCGCGTTCTGCACGGCCTGCTGGAGGTCGCCCACGCTCTGGGCGATGGCCTCGGCGGTCTGGACGCAGTCCAGGGCCTTGCTCACGGCGTCGCAGCCGGTGGTGAGCCCGGCCGTGAGGGCGACGGCAGCTACGGCTCCGGCGATGGCGGTCATACGACGTCGGCGGCTCGCGGCCATGGAACGGTCCTCCTGGTGGATACAGGCCTGACGGCCCCCTGTGGTGGTGCATGAACGGCTACTGCTGTGTGGCCGGGCGCACGGTGGTGTGCCGTGCGCCCGTATGTGCAAGGACGCGGGCGGTGCCGCCGTGGTTGCCCTCGGCGGCCATCGCTCTTGGGGCGCCCTTTACCTTTCGAGGACCGTATCAAGTGCCTTGCGCTGCACGAGCGCCAGCTCCGTGCAACCGGAAACGGCGAGGTCCAGCAGCGAGTTGAGTTCCTCGCGGGCGAACGGCTCGGCCTCGGCGGTGCCCTGGACCTCGACGAAGCGGCCGTCGCCGGTGCAGACGACGTTCATGTCGGTGTCGGCCTTCACGTCCTCCTCGTAGCAGAGGTCGAGGAGGGGGATGCCGCCGACGATGCCCACCGACACCGCGGACACGGTTCCCGTCAGGGGCTGGCGGCCGGCCTTGATCAGTTTCCTGCCCCGGGCCCAGGAGACGGCGTCGGCCAGCGCGACGTACGCGCCGGTGATCGCCGCCGTACGCGTGCCGCCGTCGGCCTGCAGCACATCGCAGTCCAGGACGATCGTGTTCTCGCCGAGCGCCTTGTAGTCGATGACGGCGCGCAGGGAGCGGCCGATGAGGCGGGAGATCTCGTGGGTGCGGCCGCCGATCTTGCCACGTACGGACTCGCGGTCGCCGCGGGTGTTGGTGGCGCGGGGGAGCATGGAGTACTCGGCGGTGACCCAGCCCTCGCCGCTGCCCTTGCGCCAGCGGGGGACGCCTTCGGTGACGGAGGCGGTGCAGAAGACCTTCGTGTCGCCGAAGGAGACGAGGACGGAGCCCTCGGCGTGCTTGCTCCACCCGCGTTCGATGGTGACCGGGCGGAGCTGTTCGGGCGTGCGGCCGTCGATTCGAGACATGGCGCTGAGCCTAGCGGCACACACGGAGGGGGCCCCTCCCTCGGCGGGAAGGAGCCCCTGTCCAGGAGCGCGCGTGGCTCACATCATGTCTTCGATCTCCGCGGCGATGGGGTCGGCGTCCGTGCCGATGACGACCTGGATCGCGGTGCCCATCTTGACGACGCCGTGGGCGCCGGCGGCCTTGAGGGCGGCGTCGTCCACGAGGGAGGCGTCATGGACCTCGGTGCGCAGGCGCGTGATGCAGCCCTCGACTTCTTCGATGTTGTCGAGGCCGCCGAGCCCGGCGACGATCTTCTCAGCCTTGGTAGCCATGGCCACTCTCCCCTTTTTCCTTTTTTCCTGATCCAGGTTTCCCTGATCCGGCCGCTTGTCGCAGTAACCCACAGTTGGCCCAGCTTCGCGAGCATCGGTGCCGTTTGTACCGAATGATGACGTTCACGACAGCGGAACCGTACGCGGGACAGCTTGCGGGACTGTCCGCGACTGGTCTACACCACCGGACGAACGGTCGCCAAATGAACGCGAGCAGTGCGCTCCGGAGCAGGCATCTGTTCCAGGGCATGCAGAAGATGGGCCGCAGTCTGCAGCTGCCCATCGCCGTGCTGCCGGCCGCGGGCATCCTCAACCGTCTGGGTCAGCCGGACATGTTCGGCGACGAGGGGCTGGGGTGGACGGACGTCGCCAAGGTGATGGACGGCGCGGGCGGCGCGCTGCTGAGCAGTGAGCTGGGGCTGCCGCTGCTGTTCTGCGTGGGTGTGGCGATCGGCATGGCGCGGAAGTCGGACGGTACGACGGCGCTGGCGGCGGTCGCCGGGTTCCTCGTCTACTACAGCGTGTTGCGCGAGTTCCCCCAGGACTGCGCGGACGGTTCGAAGGTTGTCGACACGGGCTGTCAGGCGGCGGGCGGGGCTGTGACGGCGTTCTCGTACGAGAACCCGGGTGTCTTCGGCGGGATCGTGATCGGGCTGCTCACCGCGTTCTTCTGGCAGCGTTACCACCGTACGAAGCTGGTGGACTGGCTCGGGTTCTTCAACGGGCGGCGGCTGGTGCCGATCGTCATGGCGTTCGTGGCGATCGCGTTCGCCGCGCTGTGTCTGTGGATCTGGCCGCCGATCGGTGACGCGCTGGAGAGTTTCAGCGACTGGCTGAGCGATCTGGGCGCGTGGGGCGCGGGTGTGTTCGGCGTCGCGAACCGCGCGCTGCTCGTCATCGGGTTGCACCAGTTTTTGAACGTGCCCATGTGGTTCCAGTTCGGCAGTTACACGAAGCCGGACGGGGAGGTCGTGCACGGCGACATCAACATGTTCCTCGCCGGGGACCCGGACGCGGGGCAGTTCACCTCCGGGTTCTTCCCGATCATGATGTTCGCGCTGCCGGCCGCCGCGCTCGCCATCACGCACTGCGCGAAGCCGAGCCGTCGCAAGGAGGTCGGGGGGCTGATGACGTCGGTGGCGCTGACGTCGTTCGTCACGGGGATCACCGAACCCATCGAGTACTCGTTCCTGTTCATCGCGCCCGCGCTGTACGCGGTGCACGCGCTGCTGACGGGGGTGTCGATGGCGGTGACCTGGGGGCTCGGGGTGCACGACGGGTTCAGTTTCTCCGCCGGGCTCATCGACTACGTCATCAACTGGAACCTGGCCACGAAACCCTGGCTGATCATCCCGATCGGGTTGTGTTTCGCCGTCGTGTACTACGCGGTCTTCCGGTTCGCGATCACGAAGTTCGACCTGAAGACGCCGGGGCGGGAGCCGGAGGACGAGGTGGAGGACATGACGAAGCCGTAGTCCGGCGGCGGCCGGGCCTGGCCGGACACCCGTCCGGGACGGGTAATTCCGGTTGCCTCGCCCTACGGGGGGCGCGGTAGTCGTAGGGGGTTCCGCCGCACGCGGCGTACAGCGACGCCGTACGCGACCTTGTACGCGACGCCGTATGCGGCGGACGACAACGCCGTACGACGACCCGGAAGTTGATGACCATGAACACGCCCCCCACCGGCACCGGCCCCCAGACCGACGGCACCGACCACCGGCCCGGCGGCGAGGACCCGCCGCCGTCCTGCCGCGATCTGATCGGGATCCTCGCCCAGACCGACCGGCGGGACGCCTTCGCGGCGCTCGCGCTCGGTGCGACCTCCGTGGCTCAGGTGGCGGAGCGGGCGGGGCTGCGCCCGGCCGCTGCCGCCGTCGCGCTGCGGAAGCTCGTCGACGGGCGGATCGCCGCGTACGACGCCGACGCCCGCGCCTACCGGCTTCTCGACGACACATTCCGGCTGGCCGTCCAGGCGGAGGTACGGATCTCCGGGCGGGGCGGCGGTGACGGTGCGGGGGCCTACTTCCGCAAAGGACGGCTGACGTCGATCCCCGGCGGGGCGGAGGTCCGCGGCCGGGTGCTCGCTGTCGTGGCCGACTCCTTCGAGGCCGGTGTCATCTACTCCGAGGCCAAGGTCAACGCGCTCTGTGGCCAGTGGTTCGACGACTGGGTGACCCTGCGCCGGGCGCTCGTGGACGAGGAACTGCTGCGCCGCGACGAGTCGGGCACGCGGTACGTACGGGTGTGACCGTTTGGGCGCCCGTGCGCCGAAGTGCCGTACGGGCGTGCCGACTTCGCGCCGCGCACATCGATCGAGTCGCCGCGGACGTCCTCCGAACACTCGCCGAAGACCCTCCGGAGGATCACCGGACGATCACTGGACGCCCCCCGAACGCTCACCGGGCGCTCCGCGAGTCGTCCGGAATCCGGGTAGGAATCGAGGGTTCCTGATCCCCTCCCCCATCTGCTACAACAGGTCTACACCACTGAGTGGTGTAGACCACCACCCGATGGAGGAAGTCTATGAGCACCGCCACCGCGCCAACGGCGGCCCCCGCGAGGAAGTGGGGATCCGGTCTTTTCCAGGGCCTGCAGAAAGTCGGCCGCAGCCTGCAGTTGCCCATCGCCGTGTTGCCGGCGGCGGGCCTCCTGCTCCGTCTCGGCCAGGCCGACGTCCAGGAGAGGCTGAACCTGCCCGACAAGGTCACGGCGGTCTTCGCCACGGCCGGTGGCGCGATCTTCGACAACCTGCCGATGCTGTTCTGTATCGGTGTCGCGATCGGCTTCGCCAAGAAGTCGGACGGCTCCACCGCCCTGGCCGCACTGGTCGGGTTCCTGGTCTACAGCAATGTCCTGAAGGCCTTCCCGGTGACGGAGGCCAAGGTGCAGGCGGGCGCGGACATAGCCGCGACCTACAACAACCCGGGTGTCCTCGGCGGCATCCTCATGGGTCTGCTGTCCGCCGTGCTGTGGCAGCGCTACCACCGCAAGAAGCTGGTGGACTGGCTCGGCTTCTTCAACGGCCGTCGGCTCGTCCCGATCATCATGGCCTTCGTCGGAACCGCCATGGGCGTCTTCTTCGGTCTGGTCTGGGAACCGATCGGTGAGGTCATATCCGACGCCGGTGAGTGGATCACCGGCCTGGGCGCGGTGGGTGCGGGTCTGTTCGGCCTGATCAACCGTGCGCTGATCCCGATCGGCATGCACCAGTTCGTCAACACCGTCTCCTGGTTCCAGATCGGCGACTTCACCAACTCCGCCGGCACCGTCGTGCACGGTGACCTGAACCGCTTCTTCGCGGGTGACCCGACCGCCGGTCAGTTCATGTCGGGCTTCTTCCCGATCATGATGTTCGGTCTGCCGGCCGCCGCGATCGCGATCGCCCACTCCGCTCGCCCCGAGCGCCGCAAGGCCGTGATGGGCATGATGATCTCGCTCGCCCTGACCTCCTTCGTGACCGGTGTGACCGAGCCGATCGAGTTCTCGTTCATGTTCATCGCCCCGCTGCTGTACGTGATCCACGCGGTGCTCACGGCCCTCTCCATGGCGATCACCTGGGCGCTCGGTGTCCACGCGGGCTTCACCTTCTCCGCGGGCGCCATCGACTACGGCCTCAACTGGAGTCTGGCCACCAAGCCCTGGTTGATCATCCCGATCGGCCTGGTCTTCGCGGCGATCTACTACGTCGTCTTCCGCTTCGCCATCACCAAGTTCAACCTTCCCACCCCGGGCCGCGAACCCGAGGAGGAGGTCGAGGACCTCACGAAGGCGTGAGATCCGACCGTCGTACGGCATGACGAAGGCCCCGGGACCGGGAAGGTTCCGGGGCCTTCGCGTACACAGGAGGACTCAGATCTCGTACGACATCCGGGGCACCGCAAGTTCCACCGGGCCGTCGTACACCGCGCGGGCGTCGACGAGGTTGACCTGCGGGTCGGTCCACGGCGGGACGTGGGTGAGGACGAGACGGCGGGCGCCCGCCCGGGCGGCCGTCTCACCGGCCTCGCGACCGTTGAGATGGAGATCCGGGATGTTCTCCTTGCCGTGCGTGAAGGCGGCCTCGCACAGGAACAGGTCGGCGTCGCGGGCCAGTTCGTCCAGGGTGGGGGTGACGCCGGTGTCCCCGGAGTACGTCAGGACCCGGCCGCCGTGCTCGATACGGATGCCGTACGCCTCGACGGGGTGGGCGACCCGTTCCGTGTGGACGGTGAAGGGGCCGATCTCGAACGTGCTCGGCTTGACCGTGTGGAAGTCGAAGACCTCGCTCATGGAGGAGGCGGACGGGGTGTCGGCGTAGGCCGTGGTCAGGCGCTGCTCGGTGCCCTCCGGTCCGTAGACCGGGATGGGGTCGCAGCGGCCGCCGTCGTGGCGGTAGTAGCGTGCGACGAAGTACGCGCACATGTCGATGCAGTGGTCGGCGTGCAGATGGCTGAGGAAGATCGCGTCGAGGTCGTAGAGACCGCAGTGGCGCTGCAGCTCGCCGAGGGCACCGTTGCCCATGTCGAGGAGCAGCCGGAAGCCGTCGGCCTCTACGAGGTAGCTCGAGCAGGCCGATTCCGCGGACGGGAACGACCCCGAGCAGCCGACGACGGTGAGCTTCATGAGAGTCGGAACCTCCGCGCTGGCGTGAAGTCGTGACAGTCGTGTCAGTCGTGACGTGCAGACGGGTTGCGGATTGCAGAGTGCGTTACGGGGTGCGGAGTGCGGATTGCAGTTAGCGGGGGTTGCGAAGGACGGACATGGGTGCAACAAGAGTTGTGCGGTCCGTTGAGCGTAAGGCGCAAAAGGGTGGGTCGCTCCTCCGCCAGGGGCCGTTGTGGGCGAACTCACCTGTGCGGCGCTACCGTCCGGGCTACCTGGCGTTCAGCTGTTCGACCATGATCCGAGGGCACATCCAGGGCACATTCATGCCGCATCCGACAGGAATCCTTCGACCGCCGTACGGGTGTCCTCGTCCTCGTCGGGGAACAGGTGGCCGTACGTCTCCATGGCCACGGTGACCGTGTCGCCGAGGCGCGCGGCTATCGTCTTGGGGCCTTTCCCGTGCCTGATCAGGACTGACGCGTACGTGTGCCGTAGATCGTGAAGCCGAGTGCCCTTCGGGAGGCCAGCGGTCTTGATCGCAGGACGCCACACGTTGTCGCCGAAGTGATCAGCATTGACCGGCCCGGCGAACAGGAAGCCGTCAGGGCCCGCCGGGTACTTCTTCAGGTGAAGGGCGACGGCGTCGATGACGGCCTGAGGCACCGGCACCGCGCGGTAGGACCGCTTCGTCTTGGGCGGGCACACGACGACACCGGGATACGCCCTCTGCACCTGTTGCTCGACCTTCACGGTGCGCCGCAGGAAGTCGATGTGAGGGACCTGGAGGCCGAACAGCTCACCAGGGCGCAGACCGCTTCCCGCGCCGAGGACGAGCAGCAGCCGGTACCGGTCGGGCAGCGCCTTCGCGAGGGTGCGGATCTGCCCTGCAGTGAGCGGGGCGATCTCCTTGTGCGGGACCTCCGGCGCCTTGAGGCCGACGCAGGGGGAAGCAGGTATGCGCTGACTCCGCACTGCCGCGTTGAACACCGCCGAGACCTTCTGCAGCACCTTCCTGGCGGTACGAGGGGCCAGCCCATGGACCTTGACCAGCCCCGTAAGCCAGGATTGCAATTCGTCCGTGCGGATGGACGCAAGTCGCCGGTCACCGAACGCCGGGTACGCGTAGATCCGCAGGCAGGTCTCGACGTCCCGTGCGGTGGTCGGGCGATGCGGCTGCATCTTGCGCCACTGCTCGCCGTACTCGCGGAACGTGATCTTCTGGTCGCGGGGGTCCTGGTATTGACCCCGAGACAGGTCGGCGCCCAGCTCCGTAGCGCGCCGGTCAGCGTCCGGCCAGCGCGCGAAGTGCTCCTTACGCTGCGCTCCGGACGGGTCGCGGTAGCGGACCTGCCACCGCTTGCCCTTGCCGTGGTCGGCGCTCGGTGCGAGGTGCTTGGTCTTGGTGCTGTGCTGCGCACAGGCCCTCGCATCCGCCGGTGGCCGGGACCTGTGCCAGCGGTCAACTACCTGGGCCATCGTCATCACCTTCTGAGTACCAGTCGGGTTCGCCTTCTTTTAGAACCCAATCGGGGGTCAGCTCAGGCCGGCTGAATACTCTCCGCACCCGATCCGGGTTTTCCTCGTCCTCACTGAGCCGCTCATACTCGGCCCGATGCCCCTGCTGGCTGTCAGCCATAACCGTGAACTGGAACAAGTCGTCTTCCGGCGTCTCGGCAAGAAAATCCAACCGATTCATCCCATCCAGCGCGGACATGCCGCAGATGAACTGGCGGACGTCCGTCGCCATGAACCTTGTCTTGGGCGTGATCCAGTAGGTCGCCGTCAGTCGTGACGACGGTGGTACGAGCAGATGCACAGGCGCCACACCCAGAGCCACAGCCAGAGTCAGCAACTCGTCCACAGTCACGTTCCGGGTGCGCTGGCCGCTCTTCCTACGCCCTGTCTCGATGTTGCTGATCGTTGCCGCACTCAGGTGGGGCAACCCCAACTCCTCGCACCTCTGCGCTAGTTGCTGGGCCGTGAGGCCCCGCTTCTTACGCACCTCGACGATCCGCTGACCCACCACGTCACTCACCGACTCGCTCGTCATATCGTTGAGCGTACTTGCTCTATTGCGATGTGTCCACAACGTGCGTACCGTGAGGCGGGTGCGTTGATATGCAGTAGAAACTCAACGATTCGACAAGTTAATAGATCAAGGAGTGTCGGTGACCATCACGACAAAGCTCGCAGCCCCCGAAGAGGTGGCCGACTTTCTCGGCCTTCCCATTGCGACTCTCGCCCAGTGGCGCTACCTGGGTAAGGGGCCACGCTGGATCAAGGTCGGCCGCCACGTCCGGTACCGCGTGTCGGACGTCGAGCAGTGGCTCAGCCAGAACGCGTCCGGCGGCACCGCCACATAGAACAGGCGAGCCCCCGACGTCGAAGCCCTCGGCGGGCACCGAGGGCTTCGAACAAACGAATACACAAAAGAAGAGGAAACTAGAACATGTTTCACCAGTGTAGCACTGGAGCCGCCCCCGCCGGGGTGCGTCCCTGCGACTTCTGTGTCAAGCCGTCCGCGACTTGGGCGTACCCCTGCCAGCCCTTCGACCGCGAGGTCGCTGACGGCATCCACGTCGTCATCGCCGGACCCTGGAATGCCTGTACGCCCTGCCACCGGCTCATCGAGGCCGACCGATGGGCGGAGCTGCGGCAGCGGTCGCTGAGGCTCTACCGGTATGTGCACGGTCCCCTGGCACGCGCCGCGGACACCGCAATCGCCGCCGACCTAGCGCCGTTGTGGCTTCAGTTCCGGGCGAACCGCCCCGGCCCAGCCGAGCGGATCGGGGGCGCGTCGTGAGCCAGCCCTTCGGCCAGGCCGGCGCCGACGGTTTCGGCGGCAGCGACACCGCCCGCCCCGTGTGCCAGCAGCACTTCCAGTACGAGCCCTGCGGCCACAAGGGCCACTTCGCCCAGCAAGCGCAGCAGACGGCCGAAGAGCCTCACTGGGAGAAGGTTGGGATGACCCGCGAGGTGTGGGAGTCCTTCGCCTGGGCGTGCGCTCTGATGGACGTGCGTTCCGCTGACCCTCGCATTGCAGCCGTGTTCGGCCCCAACGAGGAGACGAATCCTCTGTGGGGGGCGAAGCAGTCGTTCATCAAGGGTAAGAACGACTTCGCCCGCGCCCTGAAGGACGATAAGGAGCTGAAGCAGAAGCAGTACGACGAGGAAGCCGCGATGCACCGGGCGGCGAAGGAGAAGGCTGACCGTGACGCCGCCCAGCGGACCATCGGCGGTGAGCTGACCCCGCAGGCCGAGCTCTTCCTGGAGAAGCTGAAGGCTGGGATGATGTCCGGCGACGCCCTGGACGAGCTGCCCGACCCGGCGCCCGTCGTGGACGGTTGGCTGTACGAGGACACCCTCAACTGGATCGCCGGTCCCTCGGGCACCTTCAAGTCGTTTGTCGCCCACGACCTGGCCGCCCGGTACGCCTCGCAGTCGATGTCGTACCACGGCTTCCCGATGGAGCACGGCAAGGCGCTGTACATCGTGGCCGAGGGTGCGGGCCTGTTCAAGTTCCGAAAGCGCGCCTGGGAGTCGTACAACGGCAAGGTGTCCGAGAACATCACCTACTACGCCGCCCCAGTCCAGATCTCCGACTTCGAGCAGCAGATGCCCGCCCTGATCGCCTTCGCCCGTGAGGGGGGCTACACCATGGTCATCTTCGACACGCAAGCGATGTGTACGGTCGGCGAGGACGAGAACCAGGCGAAGGACATGGGCGTCATCATCAACGCCTGTCACTCCCTGAGGATGGCGACCAAGGGGTGCATTATCTTGGTCCACCACTTCGACAAGGGCGGGAACGGCATGCGTGGTTCCGGTGCCCAGTTCGGTGCTGCCTCCACCATCGTCTCGACGAAGCGCGACAAGGACGAGGAGTGGGTGACCCTCTCCACCAAGAAGGCCGACGGCGGCAAGGCGAAGGACGATGAGGGCCGAGCCGACTTGAAGCTGAAGCTGGAGCGGTACGAGCCCGCGGACGGCTCCCGTGGGTCCCTATGCCCCCTCCGTGACGACCCCTACACCCTGAAGGCGAAGCCGGTGTACCCGACCTTCGACGACTCGCGTACGGACCTGCTGAAGCGGATCGCGATGTTCGAGGACATGGGCGGCATGTCCCCCTCGGCCGTCAAGGAGTTCCTGAACGAGGCCCACCCGAAGACCGACGAGAACAGTCTCCCGACCGGCGACAAGTACACGACGTCCGGCGCGGAGATGCGCGTCAAGATGCTGGTCACCGCGAAGGTCGTGGAGAAGAGGTCGTCGAAGTACTGGGTCACCGACTTCGGCCGCGACACCGTGGCGGCCCTGGCAGCGTCCCCGGATGACGCTCAGGACGACGACTGAGCATCCCCCAAGGCTGGAGGGAGGGTTGTAGCTCCCGACTGAGGCCCGCACAGAGCCCCGGCCACCGTTCTCCCGGCCGGGGGTCTCCGTGTGCCCCGAACCAAATCAAACGCCGCGCAAGTGATCGCCTTCATCCTCGCCGGGCCGACGTCGGCGCCGGCGGCCTGGTACGGCCGCAAGGCCCTGGCCGAAGCTGTCAGGCGTCGTGACGGGAACCCGACCAGGTCGCACAGGTTGGGGTGTCATACGACCGCCGACCAGCCAGGGAGTCATAAGTCGACCTATGACTCGATCTTGGAAATCATGCGTCCCGGAGCCGATGAGTCATACCACTCAGTCATACCCTATGACCCCCTCTGACCTGGGGAGTCATAAGCGAGTCATAGATGGGTCGCACCGCCCAGTCATAGAGTCATAAGCCCTGCCCCCGTCTACTTGTAGACGGGTGGCCTATGACAAGACCGATGACACTGAAGGGATGAGTATGAGACGAACCAGGGCCAGGAGAAGGAGGCCGTCACATGAACCTTAACAAGGTCAACAAGCCGGGGCGGAAACGTCTGGGCCGCCCCTGAGCGAGGTTCGCTAGCGCCTACCGGTGCGGCCACTGCTACTCGCTGGTCGCCTTCGGCCGTCGCAAGAGGAGGTCCTCCCGCTCGGCTTGAGCGCCGCCGAGAAATGGGCTCCAGTTGGTGTGCAGTGAGTACGCTCGGCACGCCGTATCCTGGCCCGCCCGTGGCGCCGTACCGCACCCGCCGCTGAATACATCCTCTTAATGTGCGAGGCGGAAGCGAGAGGTAACAATAGTCGACCCCATTTCTCATCACATCTGAACGCATCTGCCCCAACAACATTGCCACGTACTCACCGTTGAGTAGCGGCTGCCACGCGTCACTGCATTTCGCCTTCAAATTCTGCTTTGGGCGCGAGCGTACACAGCCTACTCGTTGTTGGTGATGAGTACCTGCCCTAGCACCGACAGCGCCAGCACCATCCACTGACACACAAGCGAGTGCCGAAGCTACTCCGATTCTTTACCATTACTCTCATTGCACTCAAATGCTAATTTTACTTTTGAGTTCGCTACCTACAGCCGAGAAGAAACTTCAGCCTTCGTTGCTCGTGAACCGAATTTATTGTTGAAGTTCATGTCTTTCGTAAGCTACTGAAGATGATTCAGATTCGTTCCATCAGTACTATATTTCACGTTCTAAGCCAAATGCGCCTTGCTCCTCTGCATGGATGTCCCCAAACATCAAATTCGCTACTGATGGCTTCCCAAATGGCGATCACGGAAGTGATGGTGAGTGACCGGCTCGGGTCTGTGGATGCGAGACCGAGTATCGAAGAAGCCGAAGGCGGTGAGCTGACCCGGCGTGGGTCTCTCGGATTATGATCCTCGATAGTAAAAGAAATCACCAGCGATCCTGCAAGGCCAATCAGCCCGTCTCTGGGTGGCAGAAAGTAAACCTCCGTGCGTGACCCGTTACCTGTTCGCGATGGGGAGCATCTTCTCAACTCACAGAAGACAAACATTTCTTGCAGCGGCCTCACCAAGGCCCGCGCACGAGGGCCGACGGAACCGTCAATCCGTCCTGTAGTCCAGGTCGATCGTTGGTTGCCCCAGCGGGATCTTGGTGCGGTATCAAGGTGGCCCTTTACCTCACCCAAGGGAGGGGGGCGGGTTCTCGACGTAATCATAGGTCGGCGGTCTACCCCCGCCTCTCGACCGCATTTCTCCCCGCAAAATAATTTCGTACGGGTGGAGGCTGGAAAGCCTCCGGAAAGGGGGGCCAGACCGGTCGGTCAGTTACGTGTCCGTGACTTCGACACTGCGTCGACCCGAGATCGCGCGCCCATCGTCGGTGCCAAGAAGTTCATCGCGCCAGAAGGCGATGCCCATGTTCCGGGGCAGCAGAGCCCAGCGTGGATCAGCACGGAGCCAATCGACGGTTGCTGATATGCCTTCCTTCAGCGGTGTGGACGTGATCGTCGGGAAGAGCACTCGCAGGCGTGTGCCGTCAGCGTGTGAGTGGGGGACGTCACCGACACGGTGGGCGGTGTGCTCCCAGAGAGCGCGGAACCCGGTTGCGGCCTCGATCTCTGGAATCAGGTCCAGCAGGGGCGTGCGTGTCCCGAACGCCAGATTGATCGGCCGCGGTCCGACGACTCGGCGCAGGAGGGAGTCAGCGAGGATCCGGGAGACCGTGCCCACATACGTGAAGTCCCGTGTCTGGGTGCCGTCCCCGTGCACGGTCAGGGGTCGTCCGTCGAGCGTGGCGCTGATCCACTTCGGGATGACCGCGGCGTAGGGATGGTCAGCCCGCTGACCGGGCCCGTAGACGTTGAATAAGCGGAAGGGCAGGACCGGCAGGTCGAAGCTGTGGTGGTACGCCCCCAGATACGCCTCCGTGGCGAGCTTGGTGACCGCGTACGGACTCATCGGGGCGGGCGTGAGGTCTTCGTGCTTCGGGAGGTGAGGGTTCGCCCCGTACACGGAGGACGAAGAGGCGGCGATCACGTGCAGGTTGCCGGCTCGGCGGGCGGCTTCGAGCACCTGGAGGGTGCCGGTCGCATTGGCGTGGTGGCTGGCCAGGGGGTCTTTCACGGAACGCGGTACAGAGGGCAGGGCGGCCAGGTGGACGATGGCGTCCGCGCCGTGGAATGCCCGGTCCAGGAGGGCGGGGTCCTGGACGTCGCCCTCGAAGAAGTCGAGGGCGAGGCCCGCGATGTTCTCCTTGTAGCCGGTGGAGAGGTTGTCGATCACCCGGATGTGGCTGATCTCGCGGTGCTCTATCAAGGTGCGGGCGAGGTTGCTGCCGATGAACCCGGCGCCGCCGGTGATCACGATCTTCACGTGGCTTCCCTTCAGAGAGAGTCGACGTGTGCGCCGGCGAGCCGGTGGCGGCAGTCGAGGATGTAGGGGGCGTGGGCGGTGATCAGGGGGTAGTCGAAGGCGTCGTGGTCGGCGAGCAGGACGACGGCGTCGGCAGTCGCGAGGCAGTCGGGGGTTACTTCGACCCGCTGGAGGTTCTCCAGACCGGCTGCACGTGGGTGAGCGTCGTCGGTGACGTGGGGGTCGGCCGCCTGGACCTCGGCGCCCATGTCCGTGAGCAGTTCGGCGATGCGTGCTGCCGGGGTCTCGCGGGCGTCCCCGATGTTGGCCTTGTAGGCAAGGCCGAGCAGCAGAATCCGGGAACCGTTGAGGGACTGCCTGCGCTCGTTGAGGCCCTCGACGAGGCGGCGGACTACGTAGTCGGGCATGTGGTTGTTGACGTCGTTCGCCAGCTCGACGAAGCGGAAGTTGCGCCCCAGGGTGCGCTGGACGCGCCAGGACAGATACGACGGATCTATGGGCAGGCAGTGGCCTCCCACGCCCGGCCCCGGGGTGAAGCGCATGAACCCGAACGGCTTGGTGGAGGCCGCGTTGATCGCCGACCAGACGTCGATGCCCAGTTCGTGGGCGAAGATCGCCAGCTCGTTGGCGAGCGCGATGTTCACGTGCCGGAAGGTGTTCTCCAGCAGCTTGGCCAGCTCTGCCTCCTTGCAGCTGGCGACCGGGACGACCGTGTCGACGAGGGATGCGTAGAAGCGGCGGACGGCCTCCTTGGAGGCGGGGCCGATACCGGAGATGACCTTGGGGGTGTTCTCCAGCTTCCAAGTGGGGTTGCCGGGGTCTATGCGCTCAGGGCTGTAACCGATGTGGAAGTCGTGGCCGGCGGTCAGGCCGGAGGTGCGTTCGAGGAGCGGGCCGAAGACTTCCTCGGTCGTGCCGGGGTACGTGGTGGACTCTAGGACGAGGGTCGCCCCGCGCTTGAGGCGGCGGCCGAGCATCCGCGCTGCGTCCTCGACGTGGGACAGGTCTGGCACCCCGTCTCGGAGTGGCGTGGGGACCGTGACGATCGCAACGTCGAAATCCACGCAGTCGGACGAGTCGAGGGTCGGTCGATATGCGCCGGTAGACAGGAGTGGTGCCAGCCGTGCGTGGGGGATGTCCTCGACGTATGACTCTCCGAGTACGAGCCGCTTGACGCGCTGCGCGTCCACGTCGAAGCCGACGACCTGGTGCCCGACCTCGGCCGCTCTGACGGCGAGCGGGAGTCCGACGTACCCCTGCCCGACCACGACGACACGGAGCTGCTGGAACTCGCGATGCTTGATCATGCTGTCCACCTCGTTGGCTTCGGGTGAAGGCAGGGGCGGTGCATGCGGAACTGCGGCTGTGCAGGGGCTCTAAGATGGGAAGTGCCTCGGCCGTACGAGACTCGCTTGGCCGCCTGTCTCGGACGGCCGAGCGCCTTCTCGGCTCTGTGCGGGCGGCGGGTCACAAAACCCACAGGAAGGGCAAACCGCTGGTTCGATACGATGGCGGTGGCCTGCAGACCCATACCGTCACCGTGCGTGACGTCTGAACGCGATCCGAGTGATCGAAACGGCTGCAGCATCCCGACTTGGGCCCGCCGTGGCACTGCCACCGGCGCCGTACGTACGAAATGGAGCATCCAAGGATGGCTCGACACCTGGTCACCAGCGCGCTTCCCTACATCAACGGGATCAAGCACCTGGGCAACATGGTCGGGTCGATGCTTCCGGCGGATGTGTACTCCCGGTACCTCCGCCAGCGCGGTCACGACGTCCTCTACATCTGTGCCACCGACGAGCACGGCACGCCGGCCGAGCTGGCCGCCAAGGAAGCCGGGCTCTCTGTTGCCGAGTTCTGCGCTCAGGCACACGACGCGCAGAAGGCCGTCTACGACGGGTTCGAGCTGGCCTTCGACTACTTCGGACGCAGCTCCTCGCAGCAGAACGTCGAGATCACTCAGCACTTCGCACGCAGGCTGAACGAGAACGGCTTCATCGAGGAGCGTGCCATCCGGCAGGTGTACTCGCCGGTCGACGGCCGTTTCCTGCCGGACCGGTACGTCGAGGGCGCCTGCCCTCACTGCGGCTACGACAAGGCCCGCGGTGACCAGTGCGAGAACTGCACCCGCGTCCTCGACCCGACCGACCTGATCAACCCGCGTTCGGCGATCAGCGGCTCCACGGAGCTGGAGGTCCGCGAGACCAAGCACCTCTTCCTGCTGCAGTCCAAGCTCCAGCACGAGGTCGAAGCGTGGATCGACGCGGTGAGTGAGGAGTGGCCGCAGCTGTCCTCGTCCATCGCCCGCAAGTGGCTGACCGAGGGCCTGCACGACCGGGCGATCACCCGCGACCTCGACTGGGGCGTTCCGGTCCCGGCCGACACCTGGCCCGATCTCGCGGCCGAGGGCAAGGTCTTCTACGTCTGGTTCGACGCCCCGATCGAGTACATCGGCGCGACGAAGGAGTGGGCGGACGCCGCCAAGGACGGCGAGACCCGTGACTGGAAGTCGTGGTGGTACGAGGCCGACGACACCGTCCGCTACACCCAGTTCATGGCGAAGGACAACGTCCCCTTCCACACGGTGATGTTCCCGGCCACCGAGTTGGGTGTGCGCGAGCCGTGGAAGAAAGTCGACTTCGTCAAGGGCTTCAACTGGCTGACGTACTACGGCGGCAAGTTCTCCACGTCCCAGAAGCGTGGCGTCTTCACGGACGCCGCCCTGGAGACCCTTCCCGGTGACTACTGGCGCTACTTCCTGATCGCCAACGCCCCGGAGTCGGACGACTCGTCGTTTACCTGGGAGCACTTCACCGCCACGGTCAACAAGGACCTGGCCGACACCCTGGGGAACTTCGTCAACCGCGTGCTGTCCTTCTCCCGTAAGCGGTTCGGCGACGAGGTGCCGGCGGGCCACTCGGGCGGCGAGGCTGAGGCGAAGCTGGGTGACGAGATCGCGCGGCTCCTCGCCGAGTACGAAGAGCAGATGGAGGCCCTCCAGTTCCGCAAGGCCGCTGCCGCTCTGCGCGCCCTGTGGTCCGCGGGCAACTCCTACCTGGAGGAGAAGGCCCCCTGGCTGGAGATCAAGACCGACCCGGACGGCGCCGCGCTGACCCTGCGCACCGCGATGAACCTGATCCACCTGTACGCGGTTGTCTCCGAGCCGTTCATCCCGGCCACTGCTGCTGCCATGCGCGGAGCCTTCGCGCTGGAGGGCGACACCGCGACCTGGGTGACCGCCGAACAGGCCAAGACCCTGGGCGCCGTCTCGGCCGGGACGGCGTTCACCGTTCCGCCGGTGCTGTTCGCGAAGATCACTGACGAGGACCTGGAGTCCTACCGCGTGCGCTTCGGCGGTGCCGAGGACGCCTGACCGTTGCTTTCGCACCCGTACCGCTCCCGCTCTCATCGGGCGGTACGGGGGCTGAGGCGGCCGGGCAGTTCTGCGGCTGGCACGTTCATCAGCCGGATTCGAGGGGCCTTGTCGTCGACCTCGACCCATGTGACGCCTGCGGATCCGGGGACGTGATCCAGGTAGCGGTCGAAGCCGTTTCCCGTCAGCCGCAGCAGCAGGCAGGCGATGCCGCCGCCATGGCCGATGAGGATGGTCGTACGGTGCGGCCCTGCACAGACTTCGTCCCAGAGGTGCACATAGCGGCTTTGGACATCTTCGGATGACTCGCCGCCCGGTGTGCGGAGCTGGTGGATGGGGACACCCTGGCGGGTGGCTTCGGTTGCTGCGAGCTCCCTGGGCCGGCCACCGAGATGGCCGCTGTTCTTGGCGGCCAGGCGCTCGTTAACGCGCACGTCGGCAGGAGCGAGCGTGGCGGTCAGCAGTGCAGCCGACTCACGGCAACGGGACATAGGGCTGACGAGCATCTGGTCCACGGTGACCCTGGCCATAGCGAGGCTGTCGCCAGCCTTGCGGATGTCGTCGCTCCCACGCTTGCTGAGCCTGCCGCCGACTGCCTGGCCCTGGTGGATGCCCCGCAGGTTCTCTTCGGTCTCGCCGTGCTTGATCAGGTAGATGTGCTTTGAGTGCATGGCGTGTGTCCCCTTCCTCGGGTCAGTCCCAGTCGCGGACGTCGACGCAGGCGGATACCGCGTTGGCAACCTGGTCGTGGTCGGCTCGGCTCATGGCGGGGAAGCGGTCGAAGTGCCACTCGATGTACAGGACGGAGACGAGGTTGATCGTCCCGTCGGCGAGCAGCTTGGTGAGCACGGGGTACTCGGCACCCTCGATGTCCATCTTTACGACGACGTGATCGTCCGCAGTGACGGTCCGGCGCAGCCAGGAGCTGAAGTCGGTCGCGGGTACGGAGACCGGTGCGCTGTAGTCGATTTGCTGGTCGTACATCGGCGGCACGCGCTTGCCGGGCATCACGGTTGAGCTCTCGTGGTGGCCGAGGAAGAGGTCGATCGTCCCGTCGTGGGTCCATACCGCGCTGTGGGAGATCTCGACGCGGGGCGAGTGAGCGGCCTGTTCGACTTGCCGGCGGATGGAAGGCATCAGGTTCTCGTTGGGCTCGAACGCGTAGAAGTCGTGGTCGGGGAGCTCGTGGATGAAGCGGTTCAGCACGATTCCGAGGTTCGTGCCGCAGTCGACGAAGACTTTGCGCATGGAGTACTCCCGTGGTCGGCGCTGGGTGCCAGGAGGTCGATCTCCTGCACTGTGCGGTTGGTGAGCTGGACGAAGTCGCCGGTGGCTGGGCGGTAGCAGCGTTCCTCGTAGCGGATCGTGATGCGGCGGACAGGTTCCTCACCGCGGTAGGGAGGAAGATCGCCCCATCTGTAGAGCTGGCCGCCCGGGGCTTTGAGGTGGCGCAGAGGCTGGGGCAAAGGGCTTTTCCGAGCACCGGCGTTGAGGCGGGTGAACATTTCGGTCAGGAAGGCGATGTGCTCGCGCGCCTGCTGCTTGTCGGCCTGCACATGCCCGTAGGTCTGCTTGAGCGTGTGCAGCTGACCACGGTCGCCGTCCGCCTGGACCAGAAGATCGCGGAGTTCCCGGTCCCAGACGATGCCGAGATGTCCGTGGAGGACGGGTTCGTCGGTGAGGAAGTAGCCCAGGACACGACCGTACTCACGCTCGTACGGGCACATGAAGTCGTTGTAGAGACCGAGCCTCGCTCCGGAGACGGTCTCCACCTGCCAATGGACGCGTGCCGTGAATGGGGAGTCCCACCAGCCCAGGTGCCAGGGCTGCCACAACAGGTCGGCGGTGCTGAGCAAGAGCACGGCGAGGGCGATCAGTGCGGCGGGCCAGCCGAACGCCGTGTCGTACTCCGCACCGGGAAGCAGCATGATCGCAATCCCGAGGGCGATGCTGGTGCAGATGTTCTCCCAGAAGAGGATGCCGGAGGCGATCGCGACGATGACGTTGAAGAGGGCGGTCGCCAACAGGGCGGCGATCAGGAGCCGACGGTCGAGGAAGGCGATGAGCCCAGCGGCCTCGACGGCCATCGCGAGGAAGTTGACCGGACGATCGAGGGTGCGCGCACGGCGCAGCACGCGGGACGCGGTGTCGGTCGGAAGGAAGCGTGCCCAGCCCCAGGAGTACGCGGAGGCCATGAGGTAGTGGGTGCGGTTGTGCCAGGCCCATGACCAGGGGTACGGCCCGAGACGGGCCTTGCTCCAGGCCGGTTTGACGTAGTGGGAGAGCGAGACACAGCCGAGCACCAGCAGAAGTACCGTTGCGGAACACGAGGCGCCGAGGGACATTGCCACGAAGAACCAGGCGAGGTACGCCTTGAGCAGACGCAGGGGCATCATCGCGTGGTGCTTCCAGCCGCGCAGCCTGCCGCAGTACACGGCCATCCATGGCAGCAGGGCCGCCGGCCAGAGGCATGAGGCGGCTGCGAGGAGGAGCAGCAGCCGCTTGTCGAGGCGCTGGGCCTCGACGGGCTCCGTGACGTCGTAGTCGCTGGTCGCCCCCTGCCAGGTGAGCAGCGCGATCAGGAAGATGACGAACCAGCGCAGTGGGCCTGGCTCGGGCAACGGCCGGAAGACGGCCAATACGATGGGGGTTACGCCCGCGATCACGGCCAGCAGGATCGAGCGCCGGCGAGCGAGGGCTCGTACGGCCGGAGAGACCGCGAAGCGATAGCAGACCACTACGGCGGCCACGGATACCCCGACGTCCACGTATGCGGGGAGTGGAGGAGTCGCCATGACCGTCTACCGCGCGGATCGTGTGAGGGGTCGCTGACTGGCTGCCGGCAGACTCTCCAGGTAGGAGGCGATCCGCTCCCGGGGGTCGGCCACGAGGTGCTGATCTCGATGGCGCACGACGTTGTTGCGAAGTTCCCGGCTCCGGTCGAGGAAGTCAAGTACCGCTCCGCGGTTGATGTGCGGAGCTGCGGTGCCCAGTTCCGCTTCATCGACGACCCTGGCGCACCAGTGCTGGTCGTAGGTGGGCAGCGGAATCAGATGGACCGGTTTACCGAGGACGAAGGCTTCGCTGATGAGGTTGAAGCCGGCATTGGAGAAGACCGCCTCGGATCGTGCCATGTCGGCGATGAACGCCTCGCGGTCGAAGGTGCAGACCTCGATCTTGCCGTCGGTGTACTGGCGCAGGTTCCCGATCTCTGCCGCCTGCGCGTAGATACGCAGGGAGCGACCCGGGACGTGGTTGCAGAAGACCTCGACGAGGTTGCGGACGGACTCCTCCGGGCCGTGGTCGAAGTAGCGCGAGAAGTAGGCCGTGGCGAGAGGCTCGGTGGTGACCGGTGCGGAGCGGACCACTTCCGGGACCACAGGGGCGATGAACTCCACCTGTCCGTCGCCGCCCTCCAACGGGACGTAGGAGCAGATGAAGGACCAGTCGACATGGGGTGCGAAGTAGCGCAGTCGCTGCTCGTCGGCGGTACGGGCGTACCGTCCAACAGGGGGCAGGTCGAGGTGCCGGTATTTGCTCTGCTGGTCGACGGATATCAGCGGTTTGCTGAAGTGGTAGGCCAGGCGAGGGGTGTTGGGCTCGTAGTCGGTGACGAACACGTCCGGGATACCGGTGTCCCGGATGGTCCGGCGAAGCCGCAGGTGCTTGGCGACGCCGACGGGTCCCTGCCAGATGTTGGCGCGTACGGCGTCGCTCGCGTGTATGCGGTCACCCCGGGCCAGGAGGGTCGGCATCCACCCGTCCCACGCGGGGAAGCCGAGGTCCCGGAAGTACTCCACGCGGGCCGAACCGTTGGTGATGATCCGCACTTGGTGTCCGCGGTCGCGGAGGTACTGGGCGATCACACTCTGCCTGACGGAGTGCCCCATGCCGATGCCGTTGACGCCGATGACCACGCTGAGCGGACGTGTGTACCCAGACATGTTGATCCCTTCGTCAGGAGAGCCGAGTGATGACGTTGCGGGTGATGGAGGCGACCTGGGGGTCGGTGGCGAGCAGACGAGCCCAGTCGGTGGTCGCGGCAGTGAAGACGGTGCCGGCTGCGGAGTAGACGCCGAGAGTGGCCGCGCGGGGGCTGACCATCGGCTCCCGGGCCGCGAAGTTCCAGTCGGAGGGCAGCTGCGCGATGCCGAGGATCTGGAAGTCCTTCGGCGTTCCGTCCTGGCCTGTTGGACGGGGCCGGCCGACCGTGTCGAGCTCGTACGCTGCCCCGTCGCATTCGTAGCCGATCAGGGCAGCCCCGCCTCCGAGGATGTCGCCGGTCTTCAACCCGGTGCCGGAGAAGATCCAGTGGTTCCCGTCGACCACGGTGAACCCGAGTGGTGCCCGCGGGCCGTCCCAGTGGCCACCGCCGTTGCGGTAACTCACCCCGAGCAGAGCGTTCTCGGGCTCCGACTCCCACCAGTGGTCCGGGCAGCCGTACGAGCTGTCCGGGTCCGTGCCGACGGAGGCTCCGGGAGGAAACTTGGCGCAGCTCAGCCCGGCGCCGCCCGGGGCGACATCCACCCGCCACCAGCACGTATTGGCACCGAAGTTGGCGATGTTGCCGCCGGCGTCCCGGAAAGCGGTGATGTTCCGGCGAGCGTCGGTGCTCCAGTACTCGTCATGCCCGGCGGAGACCAGAAGGCGGTGTCCGTCGTCCAGGTACCGGCCTTCGTGGAGGTCCAGGTCGGTGCAGAAGTCGCTCTCTATCCCGTTCTCCTCCATCCACGCGATGAACGGGGCGTCCCAGTGCGCGAACGTCTGCCGGAGAGAAGCGGAGTCGTAAGGGTCTGGCAGTCCCTTGACTGGACCTCCGACACCGCCTCCGGGGCGACGCATTGTCACGTGGGAGGCGCTGTACAGGCTGCCGCCGCCTGCCGTGTTGTACGCCTGGTAGGTGAAGGTCGGGATCTTGTAAAGGACCTTGCGGCCCGAGGAGGTGGCGGGTGTGACGACCAACAGGATCCGCGCCTCGCGAGAATCCATCGTCGGCGTGGAGGAATTGGGCTCCGTGCTCAGGACCGCGATGTAGACCCCGGACCGCCAGTCCTGCGGTACAGGGAATTCGTAGGCAGGCCACTGCCAGTCCCTGTCGAACGTTCCGGGATCGGTGGCGCGGCCCGGCCACTCGGCGGGCCCTGCGTACTGAGGAGTCGCGCCCCAGCGATAGAAGTCGACGCGGAACCGAGGGGCCGATGTGGCGATATGCAGCTGGATTACCTCGCCGGCGCGGACGCTCGGTCGAGCGGGGTAGCCGTTGATGCTGGTCATTCGCTCCCCCGGGGACGGGCAATGCCAGCGAAGTGATACGCATCGATCGGCTCGATGTGGGCCTCCCAGCCCAGGTCATTCAGTTGCGAGGTGAGGCCGGGGGCGTCATACAGCACCTTCACGGCGAGATGTTGAGATCCGTCAGCGAGCTTGCGACGCACAGTCGGCACCCGCGCCTCGGCGACAGGTTCTTCGATCTCCGCCTTCGCGGTTGAGTCATCGAGGAAGGCAATGCAGCCGCCCGGCTTCAGCGCCCGTCGCATCAGGTTCCAGAAGGCTTCCATCGCCATGGGCGGCACGTGGCTGAGCCAGAAGGCGAAGAAGACTGTGTCGTACTGGCGGTCCGGCTCCCAGGTGAAGATGTCCGCTTCGATGAAGCGAGTCGTCGTGCCCCGCATCCGGGCCTGGGCGATACGGAGCATCTCCGGTGCGGCGTCCAGCGCGGTCAGGCTGCGTGCACGGTCGACGAGCAGCTGGGTCCACTGGGCCGTACCGCAGGCCATCTCCAGGACATCGCCGCTGACGGGCAGCTTGTCGAGAACTTGCATGAGCCGGGGCGTGGACATGCGCTCGTCGTATGTGTCGTCGTACTCCGCGGCCCGGGTCCGGTAGTAGTCGATCTGGCGCTGTGACCAGTCGGGGTGCTCCGGGGCCTGCGCTCTCGTGTCGGGCACGGTCGCCTCTCATTCCACGTCGCGGTGCCGTTGCCCTGTTCGCCGCTCCGGGCGCACAGGGCGATCGAGACTCGGGAAAACGCCGTCCGAGCTCGTAGGACAATGGGCATCGAGGCGGCTGGACGACCACCGCGTCGGTGCATCAATGACACCGGCAGAGCAGGGTGGGGAGTATCACAAGCAGTTGTCGTTGCTGCTCATCGGCGGGCGACCTGACTTTTCAACATCTGCTTACACATGGGTTCATGGGCGGCAGACTTAGCCTCCGGATCATGACTAGAGATGGGCAGGCGATAGCAGACGTGGGCAGGAACCGTCCGGGGTGGCGGCCGGAGAAGCTGAAGGAACAGCGGGAAGCACACGGCCTGACCCTCGAAGGTGCGGGCGAGCGGCTGCGCGAGGTGGCCGGGGCCGCCGGACTCGCTGCGCCGGCGGCCAACTTCCAGACCCTGTGGCAGCACGAGCAGGGTGAGGTCTATCCCGGCCCGCACTACCGCCGGGCGTACTGCCTGCTGTACCGCGCCACCGAGCCTGAACTGGGCTTCCGCAGCCCGCTCCCCGGCGAGGCGACGCGGCTTACCTTCACGGCGTCCAGTGAGCTGCACAACGGGACACAGGTCTTGGCCGTCGAACGCGCGCTGCACCAGCTGACGCCCGCGACGGAGGAGGTCGACGGACTGGGTGTACAGCAGCAAATCCTCGACGCCTGGAAGCGCAGGCACACCGGCGGCGACCCGAACCGGCCCACGCTGCTGATGGTCGGCGGCTACGCGGGAAGCGGCAAGTCGGAGTTCGCGCGCTTCCTCTCACAGCTCACCGGATGGCCCGTACTCGACAAGGACCCGATCACCAGGCCGCTCGTCGAACGCCTCCTCGTGGAGATGGGCAGCGACCCCAACGACCGCCACACGGACGTGTACCGGGAGAAGGTGCGCCCGCTGGAGTACCAGTGCCTCCTGGAGACCGCGTACGCGAATGTCGACTGCGCCATCAGCACCGTCCTTTCGGCGCCGTTCGTCGCCGAGGCGACCGACGAGCGGTGGATGCGACGCCTGATCAACCGATGTGAGGCGCGCGGAGTCACCGTCGCGGTGGTGTGGATGCTGTGCGACCTCGACACCATGCACGAGTACATCGGCTTCCGATCCGCCGCCCGGGACAGCTGGAAACTCCAGAACTGGGACGCGTACGCGGCCGGCCTCGACCTCGACCTGCGCCCCGTAGTGCCGCACCTCGTCGTCGACAACCGGCTGGGCGCGGCCATATCCCTCACGGACCAAGTGCGACAGGTCTTGGGGACGGTGTTCCAGTGACCGCTCCCACGCCTGCCTCCCAGAACCGCGGGATCCTGCTGTACGGACCGCCCGCATCGGGCAAGGACACAGTCACTGCAGCGCTCGCGGAACTCGACTCCCGTTATTTCCCCTTTGCCCGCCTCAAGATCGGAAGCGGCCGGACGAAGGGCTACCGGATGGGCATCCAGGAGCAGCTGGCCGAACTGGAGGCGCGCGGCGACGTCATCTACCGCAACGACCGGTACGGCAACATCTACGTCGTCGACCGGCCCGGCCTGGAGCACGCCATGGAAGGCGGCAGGGTCCCCGTCGTCCACATCGGCCAGATGGCGGGCATCGAGCAGGTCACCGCCCGATTTCCGGCGCACTGGGCCCGCGTACTTCTGTGGTGCCCCAGGGAGACCACTGCAAGGCGCTCACTCCTGAGGGGCGACACCGACACCGATGCCCGGCTGGCTGCCTGGGACGCCACACAGGCCGATCTTGCGGCCCATCGGCACGCCGAGTGGGACGTGCGCGTGGATACCGAGGAGACGACGCCCCGTGAGGCAGCGAAGAGGATCCACGATGTGGTGTGCGCTGCGGGGCGTTCGGCCTGAGAGCGGGACGCGACAGGTGTCGTGGATGGAAGCCGATCAGCTTGCCTGATCCGGATCCCCTTCCGTTCGCAGGGCATTCAGTGCTTCGGCGATATCCAGGTGCTTGTCCCTGCTGGCGTCCCACCGGGCGAGCGTTTCAGCGGCGGCGTGCATGAGGGCGTCCGGTAGCCGGGCGTCGGCCAGCAGCGCTGCCGTGTCTTCCAGCTCCGGTCCCCAACGCCAGGCGCGGGCCGCGGTCTTGGGGATGTAGTTGGTCTCCACGAGGTAGCTGCGGGTGCGCTCAGCCGCTATCGTCAGCAACTCGTCTGAGACGCCGTATGCGTCGGCCGCTCCGTACGCCACGGCAGCCAGGACACGGGAGACCTTCTGGTAGCTGGAGTACGCCAGCTTGAGCGCGGAGGCTTTGCCGATCTCCTCGCCGAGGAAGTGCGTTCGCACGGTGGTGTCCGTAAAGAGGGCCTCCACCTTGGCGGCTTCCTCGCCTGGGCCGGACACGTACAGCGTCGGGGACTTTCCGTCGACGGGCGGCGAGCCGACCACGGCTGCGTCGAGGACCACGCTCTGTGGAAGGCATTCGGCGATGCGGCGCATGCGCTCCGGAGCGATGGCGTTCGCCTCCACGTACGTCTTGCCTGCGAAGCCCTGCTCCGAGACCTGCGCTGCGATGTCCTCTGCTGCAGCCGGAGGACACAAGGCCAGGAGCACGTCCGCGCGGGCCACGAGCGAGGGAAGGGTGTCGGCTTCGAGTCCTGCCTGCTCGGCCCGCCGGGCGGAAGCGTTGCTTCGGCCTTGCGGGCACCACAGCACAGTGATGCCACAGGCACGCAGCTGGCCGCCGAACGCGGCTCCCATGCTGCCGGGGTGCAGCAGCCCAACTACGGCTGTCACGTGGTACTCCTCGTAGCGCTGTCGGACAGGAGCAGTTCAATGGCCGCACGGGTGTGCTGGACCCGGTGATCAGGCTCGGGAAGGTCCGCCGGCCAGCGAGAACCATTGGCGATCCAAATGGTGCCGAGCCCTGCAGCCCGGCCGCCGCCGACGTCGTTCACCGGGTTGTCACCGACCATCCAGCCGCCCGCGCTCAATGTGGTGCCACAGCGCGCAGCGGCCCGGGTGAAGTGCTCTCGCTCCGGCTTACGGGCGGCGACCTCCTCAGAGATGCAGATGCCCTCCACACGAGAGTGAATGCCGGTGGCCCGCAGCTTGGCCGTCTGGATGTCCGTGGCGCCGTTGGTCGCAATCCCGATGCGCCAGCCGTGCCTCCGTAGCTCGTCCAGGCCGGTAAGGACGTCGGCTGGACAGGACACCATGGCGGCGATGTCGGCGCAGTACGACCGCCACAAGTCGTCCGTCGTGCTGGTCAGCCGGTACCGGGTGCGGATCTCCTCGAAGCTCGACGGGTAGGCACGCTCGCCGAGCAGGGCAAGCAGCTCCTGTCGCGCCTCGTCGCCCAGCCGGTGGCGGGCGACGAAGACCCCAACCCAGTCCGTGAGCGTACCGCGCCGGTCCACGAGTGTGTTGTCGAGGTCCCAGAGTACGAAGCGCTGCACACGGCGCACTCTAGCGACCCCTGAATCCTGGTCCAGACACCAGGCACGGAGTACTCGGCCGGTCGCGAACGCTCGATGTCGGCGGCCATGCGACGTGTACCCGGCCTGCTGCAGGAAACGCCTGCATATGAAGATGCTGTGATGAGATCATCAGGCCATGCACGCCTTTATGTCCCACAATGAGGTTCCCCCGGCGTGCGGGAGGTGCTGATCAGCTGGTCAGGGCGGGTTGACGGGGTTTCAGGTTCGTTCGTTCGGCCGTTGCCTGGTCGGCGTAGTGCTTCTCCTCGAACTCGATCGGGCTGAGGTAGCCGAGCCGCTTCTGGATGCGCCGGGAGTTATAGAAGCCGTCGATGTACTCGAACAGCGCGAGGTTCGCCTCGGCCCGGGTGGCGAAGACGCGGCCGCGGATGCACTCCGTCTTGATGATCATCCACAGGTTCTCCGCGAGAGCGTTGTCGTAGCTGTCCCCGACCGAGCCCATGGATGCTCCAACTCCCGCTCGCAGCAGCCGAGTTGTGAGCTTCACGGATGTGTATTGACAGCCGTGATCCGCATGGTGGATCAGCTTGCCCGGTTCGACTTCCCGGCTCGCGAGCGCGTACTCGAGGGTGGTCAGGACCAGGTCGGCGTCCGCGCGGGCGGAGGTCTCCCAGGCGACCACCCGGCGGGAGAACGCGTCCCGGATCGCCGAGAGCCACAAGGGCCCCTCACCGGTGGTGATCATGGTGAGGTCGGTGGCCCACAGCCGGTTCGGCGCGGGTGCGGTGAAGTCCCGCTCGACCAGGTCCGGGGCGAGTGTGGCCTTGGGATCTCGGCGCGTGAAGACGGCCCCGGCGTGGGCTGATCCCTGCGATCTCGGCCTCGTGCATCAACCGCTCGACCCGTTTGCGGCCCACGTGGACGCCCTCGCGCTTGAGCACGGCGTGCACGCGTGGCGAGCCGTAGATCCCGCCCGAGCCGGCGTGGATCTCCTTGATCTGCTCGGTGAGTTCCACGTCGCGGCGCCGGCGTTCGCACGGCTCGCGCTCGGCGCGACGCCAGCGGTAGTACGTCGAGGAGGCGATGGAGAGTTCCCGGAGTACGCACTCGACCCCCAGGTGCGGGTGCTCGTCAACGAGCGCCGTCACCTGGGCCGGGTCGGGTCGAGCTGCGCCGCGAAAAAAGCCGAGGCCGTCCGCAGGACCTCGTTCGCCCGTTTGAGCTGGACGTTCTCCTTGCGCAGCGCGGCGAGCTCGGCGCGCTCGTCGGTGGTCAGCCGGTCATCGCGCTCGCCGGCGTCCGCCTCGGCCTGGCGGATCCAGCCGCGCAGGGCCTCCAGATGCACGCCGAGGTCGACGGCGAGCTTCTTGATCTGCGGCTTCGGCTCGGCGGTGCGGTACATCCGTACCGCACGCTCACGCAACTCCAGCGAGTACTTTCTGGGAGCAGCCATGGTCGATGTTCCTCTCATGAGTCCCATCTGACCCTCTGTCAACACACTCCGCATCTCGGGGGAACCTCACAACCACCGGGACAAGCCGCATGTGACTCCCTTCGCCGCCCGGATGAAGCTGGCCGGTGCGACGTCTGACTGGACGAATGGGAGATCCACCCGGGTGATTCCATCGTCGGCAAGGTCAACCAGGCCCTGGATCTCGTCGACACGGTGCTGCTGTTCTGGTCGAAGAACGCGGCGGAGTCCATGTGGGTGAACACCGAGATGGAGACCGCCCTCACACGCAAGCTCAGCGACAGCTCCGTACGCATCATCCCAAAACGTCTCGACGAGGCCCCTCTGCCTGCGCTTCTACGTCCACTGATGCACGTCTCCCTCGAAGACGGCGTCAACGTCAACGAGGCCGTGCGCAGAATCCTCGGTATCGGCTCGCAGACCGAGCTGATCAAGGCCATGCAACAGACAATCTGGGATGCCGGGATGCAGTTCCGGGACTTCGGCGGCATGGGAGCGATGATCGACTGCCCGAAGTGCGGCGCTCCGGCATCAGCCCTCGAGGGCACTCGCGAAGTGGACTACGAGCGAGACGACATTTACATGATCGTCAAGTGCACCAAGTGCGGATGGCAGGATGGCTGCGAGGACCTCTGGTAGCCGACCACTCTCCAGGCTTTGTGAGTGACGGAGCGCCAATCGCGGGCTAGTGGGCATGGGCCGTCAGCTTGAACAGCATCTCGGCCCCCCGGGAAAAGCTCAACGGGATCTGACTCCCGAAGTCCGCAGCCATCCCTACCGTTCGAACCGGAATCCGAAGAGCCCGCCCTCGTCGTAAGCATCCGTCAACAGTGGCTCTATGACGTAGGGCGTCGAATCGAAGCCGAGACTACGGGTCTGGGCGAGCTTGTCTTCGTTGATCGTGACGATGTATTGCATGCCTTCCGCCTCGGTAATATCCACTGCAGCTTCGAGCGCTCGCGTCACCTGTCGGTCGTCGACTCCATCAAAGATGTGACTGTCGTGGACCAGGAAGTCAGGAGCCCGACCCTCACGATGGCCGATTACGGCCATCGTGAGGTCGAAGCAGAAGATCGACATCTTGTTGATCCCCTGGCTCACATCACTGCTGATCTTTGGAGTGATCTTTAGGCTGCTCTTCCCGGCCTCGACCGAGAGGTAGGCCGGCCGATCGTTGCCGTACAACCTGCTGGCAAGCTCGTGGAACAAAACGGTTGCCTGACTGATCTGCTGCTGCCTCTCCCGTAGATCAGTATCGACTTCCCGAACGAGGTCGATGCGCGTCGCCTCAATTTCCCGGCTGCTCGCCTCCACCGTCTGAGCGACTTCCAATCGGTGCTGCAGCGCCCCGAGCTGAGCCTCTTCCTGAGCAAGGATCTTCTGCAGTGCCGTAAGACGGTCGAGCGCCCCACCTTCGCTGAGGTCCTTCAGCACAGCACTCAGCTCTGTGTCGAGTCGGGCCCGTTCGGATTTCCGGGCCTCGAGATTGCGGCGGGTCGCCTCGATCTCCTCGCCGAGGTACGTACGCCGGTTCCTTACCACCGCGGTGTGGAAGGCTCGTACGTCCTCGAACCGCCGTAGAGCTTGCCCAGGCAGTATGAGGCCCAGTTCGCCGTAGACCTGCTCCAGGTACTGCACCTCGGGATCGACTGCCTCGGCCACCGCCTTTTCGAGGTGGTCGAGATTGCGCCGGTCAATCACATCTTGCGTGCCAAGATCTTGGATCCGCCGACTCAGCTCGTCGGCGCGTTCCTTGAGCTCCTCGTACTGGGGAACGACGCGGAACGCGCCGATTTCTCTGTGGAGTTCATCGATCTTCGACTTCCGAACGGCAATCTCACCTCGAAGATCAGCCGTCTTGCCGATCACCTTGCCCCAGACGGGGTCGTCAACAGCCTTCTTCAGCTGGTCTCTCGTGGCCTTCTTCGCCGCGATGTCCTGGTACCGGGACGCAAGGGCGGAATCGAGGCCGAGCAAGTAGGCCAGATTCGGCGTCGACTTCGCTTCCGACTGGCGCGAGAAGCTACGCACAGCTTCATTGAAGCCATGGTCGCCAACGCGGCGGATGAGGAAGGAGAGCAGTGCTCGACCGCTGACCCCAGGGTGCTCCCCGGTGAGGCCGAAGAGCCCCTTCTCGATCAGCGCCTGCCACTCAGCGAGTGGAACCTTCTGGCCCTCATTGGTTCCAAACAGAGATGACCTGGATGAACCACTCAAATCTGGTTGGCCCAGGAGAGTCGGACGCAGCGTGACGTGCTTGACGTCAGTGCCGGACCGGCTGACGCTCAGCTCCTGGCTCAGGCCAGGCCAGTCCAAGCTGAGCGTGAAGGCCATCTGGCGCAGCTCTTTGCGGGCCGCCAGGTGCTTGTTGTCCGCTCGTGCGCCCAGCAGAAAGTGCAGCAGCTCGATCATGCTCGACTTACCTGAGCCGTTCCGGCTGTCGGTTGATCGAGAGCCTGCGGTGGCCTCCGCTACAACGAGGTTGAGGCCCGACTGGAAGGTGACCGTCTTGAACCGCTCACTGTCAGCGCTGAGCTGGCGCAGCATGGGCGGCCTTTCTGGTGAGGAGGTCGTCTCTCAGGTCAACTAGATCAAGGGCGTGCAGTAGGTCCAAGGCCAGAACGAACCAGCCAAAGGAGACAGGCGCCGGATGATCGTGTGCTCGCCGCCACTCGCGGAGACGGGCCCAAGACTGGCTGACGGTGAGGGGACGGTCTAACTGCATGATGATCTGGGCGCCGACAGCCAATAGCGCCCGGTCGGGAGCGATCCCCTTGGTTGGAGTGATCATGCTGCGCCTCCGTCCGCTACGTGCATCGGTCTCCAGCCCGGTGGGGGGACCTCGAAGATGTCACATTCGTCGAAGAAGTACGCAAGGACAGCCTTTGCAGCTTCATCACGGTCCCACCGCGGAGCCTCCTGGCCCAGCACGAAGCGTTGCATCTGCCAGAGGATCTCGTCCGTGTCGTCGCCATACTCGTGCCGCATCCGTCCGTAGTACGCCTGGAATCCGGCAGCTGTCTCGTCCCGCTCCATCTGGTCGAGCAGGTCTCGGTAGTACTGGTCAACGAGATGGACGTAGGGTCGACCGGCCTGGAGTACCGCCCGAGCCTGCTCCGAGAGGCCGTTGAAGTCGACCTTGTACGTGGTGGGCAACGGAACGGAGGCGGCAGGAACACGCTGACGCCCCTCGGAGAGGTGCTTCAACAGCGGCTCGATCTCGGCGAGCCCGATGCTGTAGACGACCCGCTCCACGGGGATCGTCTCCCCGAGCAGGCTCTCCATCTGTAAGCGATCAAGATACATCGCTTCGTTCCAGAGCTTCTGGGGTCCCATCTGCTGGAAAGTGATGCGAGGGAACCTCTGACCAGCGTCCATGAGCAGCCCCGATATGACGGGGTGGATGCCTCCGCGCTGGTCGTTGTGGACAAAGACGAAGGTGTCGAACTGCTCCGGACGCTGGATGATGGCGCTCTCCACGTCGCCGTGAAACTTACCCTTGACGGAAAACACGTCAAAGGTCTCTGGCGCGTAGCAGGCGTACAGCGTTCGGCACGACGTTCGCAGGCCGTCTCCGCCAAGGTCACCGATACTGCCGGCGGTCCGGATCGGGACGTAGTCGCCGTGGCGTAGCTCCATCAGGAGATGGAAGAGCTTCTCGAACTCGTTGCCCGAACTGCCCGCGACCATCGTCCGGAACTTGCTGTGTGCGTACTGCCTTTGGTGCGGGAGCACCGGCGCCTCCCCCGTGCTGTTCTCTCTCCACGCACCGTAACGGCTAACCAGCACACTGAGTAGCCCGTTTCCCAGACAACTCATGGCTGAGCAGCCTACTTTGAGGAACTCACAGGTTCCGGGAGCCACAGGAGCGCGCCAAACTGATCAAGCTGCTCTCTCCTCTCGCGATAGTCCGGAAGGGCCCGGCCGACGAGGCTCCAGAACTCTGGCGAGTGGTCACGCTTGT
Organism: Streptomyces sp. NPDC057474; assembly: GCF_042802555.1. Lineage (NCBI taxonomy): Bacteria > Bacillati > Actinomycetota > Actinomycetes > Kitasatosporales > Streptomycetaceae > Streptomyces > Streptomyces sp. NPDC057474. The sequence goes on from NZ_JBHVDX010000043.1 coordinate 33,897, forward strand.
GCAGGTGGGCAAGCTCATGCACCAGGACGTAGTCGATCAACCTCGGAGGAAGCTGCATGGCGGCCCAGTGGATATTGACTCCACCCTCTCGATTGCATGAGCCCCACCGGTAGCCGAGGCGGCGTACTGCAATGTTCTGGAATGGCGCGCGCATCCGCTGTGCCCAGGGCTCCGCGCGGGCCGGCAACCAGACGTTCCCCCGGCGGCGGTACCAGGTGATGAGCTCATCCTGGGCGTGATCCAGACAGTCTCGCCGCAGGAGCAGCCGTCCACGCACCAAGCCCACAGGCACGGGAGTCTCATCCATGATCTTCAGTCGGTAGCTACGGCCGAGGTAGTGGAAGCCTTCTCCCGTGACGAACTCTTTGTCCGGACGCAGCGCCGCTTCCTCTGTCCGTTCGTCGAGCTTGTCGTAAATCCATCGTCGCCGACTCCGCACCACCGCGATCAGCCGAGCAGTGTCCAATCCAGCCGGGACAGTCGCGGTGATTCGTGCGTCGCGCTCTACCGTCAGCTTCACACCGCCACGGTCCGGTACGACAACGACATCAATCTCCAGGCGGCCGACCTGCAGCGGGCCCGAGCGAACCGGGCCCAGCTGCTCCTTCACCACCGCGACCGCAGCCACTTCAGCTACTCCTCTGAAGGGAATGGCGGTGGTGGCCGAGGATGTCGAGCAAGCTGTCAGCGAGGTGGTCGACCTGCGAGGGGTCCGCCGCCCCGAGATCGATCACGAGACGGAAGACGGCCGCACGCAGGTCTCCCTGGGCCACGGGGTTGGACCAGAAGTTCTTCTTACGCACGTGCTTCACCGCCTCATCTTCGATCTTCTCTGCCACAAGGACGAGACGGTCATGAACCTCCTGCGCCAGGACGCCGTCTGTGATCGTCTCAGACGCCATCTCACCGTAAAGCGCCCGCTCCAGCGGAGTCAGCGCCGCCAGTCTCTGATCCCCATGGTTGCTGGTTCCCTCATGGACAGCGATGACCTTGCTGGTTAGATCTTTGAAGAGCAGTACTTGCTGGTCCCACTGGTCAGCGTAGTCCCGCAGGATCTCTTCCAACCGCTCCCGTAGCTTGGTGTACTCGGCGGGGTCCTCTCCAAGGTGCACCTCGATGTGGCGGCGGATGGCGTGCTCCATCGTCGACGCTTGAGCTTGGGCGCCGGGCAGCGCCTCGACCTTGTCGCGGAAGTCGCCCGCCGCGAGCTGCCGCGGCGGTATGACCTGCTTCACCCCGAGAGCGGTGATGTGCTGGTCGATGAGTTCGCGGACCTTCTCGCCGTAGAGGGACGCGTCGAAGTCACCAGCGTCCTGATAGCGGGATCGCGCCCATGTGCCGATGTGCGCATAAAGCCGGGCATCGGCGAGGTAATCTTTCACCTCCTGCCGCGGCATCACTGTCTCAACGGTGGTGAGGAACTTCCGCAGCGCGCTGTCGAACTGGCTGCGGCGCTCGTCGTCCTCGAGGAGCTGGACACACTCCTCGATCGTCTGCCTGTCGCCGGCCGGGGTGACACCATGCTCTGCGAACAGCATCTGCAGGCGGTTGCGTCGCGGCTCCAGTCTGGCGATCTCGGAGCTGAAGTCGGCGGGTGCGCCTTCGGCGTCTTCGGCAGCGTAAGCGTCCATGGCCGCCTGGAGGTGCTTGGAGATGCCCGCATAGTCCACGACGAATCCGGCGGCCTTGCCGTCAAAGGTTCGGTTGACCCGGGCGATGGCTTGGAGCAGATCTGCTTCCTTGATCCGCCGGTCCAGGTACATGACCTGCTCGATCGGAGCGTCGAAGCCGGTCAGCAACATGGTACGAACGATGAGGAATGCGACGGGCTTTTCCCCAGGGGCTGGCTCGTCGGGGAATGCCTTGAGGAATCGTTCGACGACGTCCTCGTGTGCTTTCTCATCGGTCCACTGGGCCGTGTCCTCTTTGTCGTTGTTGTCGCTAGAGATCACCGGCACGAAATCGATGGCTCTGAGCAGCGCCATCTGTCTGTGCGCGGCAACCGCGATGGCTTGCTTGGCGGTGAGTCGCTCGGCGGGTTTTTCCAAGAGTACCGGCGACAGCTTCTCGGCCTCGGCGACCAGTTCGTTCCGTGCTTGAAGCAACGCGTCCCGGTACCGTACGGCGACCTTGCGAGAGTAGGCGACGACCTGGCCCTTGAAGCCGTTCGGCATCACGTTGGAGACGTAGTGGGCCATCATGTCCCGGGCCTTCTTCAGGATCAGGCTGTCGGCACTCAGTACGTCGCTGGTCGTGGCGTACCGCTGCTGGAGCTTGTCGTATTCCTCGTCGGTCAGTTCGGGGAAGTACGAGGCGAACGCGTCATCGAGATCCTCGGCGTCCGCTATCGCGGCCTTGGCGATCCTGCCCTCGTAGATGATCGGGACGATCGCCCCGTCTTCCTCAGCGTCGGCGAGCCGGTACTGATCGATGAACGTGCCGAAGATGTCCGTAGTGCGGTTCTTCGCGCGCATGATGATCGGCGTCCCCGTGAAGCCAATCCGAACGGCGTTCGGAAGAGATTCCATGAGGTTTTGGTGCAGCTTCGAGCCATGGGAACGGTGGGCCTCATCCACCAAAATCAACACCGACTCACTGTCGTTGAGTTGCCCCCAGCCGACCGCCCGGTCGTGGGTGAGGGCGTCCGCGTCAGCGGCCTGCCTCACCTTGGCGGCATCCACCTGCTTTTGGAGCATGATGAAGGCCAGGCCAGCGCCTCGCTTGCGCAGAGTGGCCGGCACACCTGCCGAGCGCTTCACCACGTCAGGCTTCTCGCCGGTGAGTACCGCGGTCTTCGACAGCTGGGTCTGCAACTGCGTCCGGTCCGTGACCAGCACGATCTTGAACTGGCTCAGCCCAGGCGTCGACCTCATCTTGCGCACCAGGAACACCATGGTCAGCGACTTTCCGGACCCCTGGGTGTGCCAGACAATCCCACCCCGGCGGTCGTCCTTGCCGTCCTGTTGCTTGGTCTTGCCGGTCAGTAGGCGCCGCACGGCGCGGTTCACAGCCCGGTACTGCTGATAGCGGGGGGCGATCTTTACCCGGCGGGTACCGCCCCCGTCAGTGGCAACGTCCATGAAAATGACGAAGTTCTTGACGATGTCGAGCAGCTGGGCCGGTCGCAATACGCCAGCAGCAAGGATCTCCTGTGCCCAAAGGGCGTCTTTGCTCTTGCCGCGCTCAGAGGCAAGTTCCGCCTTGGACAAGGGGTAAGGATCACGCCACACGGAGTAGTGATCGGCGTGCGAGGTGTACGTGCCGAGCATGGCCTTGTCACCCGTGGTCGCCACGGTGAGCTGGACCGTCCGGAAGAGCGGTTCGCTGCCCTCTCTGTGCGTCTTGGCGCCGCGCTGGTTGGCGTAGCGGCGCAACTGGTCGATCGCCGTGGAGAGAGAACCGCCGTGCATGGCAGGTTTCTTGCACTCGATGACCACGAGTGGGATGCCGTTGACGAACAGCACCAGATCCGGAACAACGGACTTCTGACCCGACGTCCCGGGCACGTCCATACGGAACTGAGAGACGACGAGGAAGTCGTTCCGCTCCGGGTGCGTCCAGTCGACGTACTGCACACGCTGGTCGCGGCCGCTGTCCCAGCCAGGCAGTCCATCGACAGTGGTACCGGTCACGAGGAGGTCGGTCGAGACCGTATTAGCGTCCAGCAGGGTGGTCGAGGAGAGTCGCGTCAGTGCACTAACTGCCTGCGAAATGCGTTCCTTGTCCAGCCACTCGCTACCGCGCGCGTCAAGATTCAGCTGCCGAAGCTTGCGCCGCAGGAGTCGTTCCAGAACCGGCTCCGCGAAGGACCCCCGGAGCGATGCCCCCGGATCCTTCGGCTCCACGGCACCGGGCGTGCTTCCACGCTCGTGTCGCCACCCCATCGCCACAAGCTGCGCGATGAGCGGCTCCTCGACGAGTACATACTCCAACCCCGACTCCGACACGATGCTCTCCGTCCCCCCCTGCGCGTCACCTGATCAAACGAGGCTACCGCTCAGCGCTGACAGGCACCCGTACACGCCCAGACAACAAATCATTCACCAGCGCCTGTTTCAACGAAACATATTTACCTTCAATTTCCCTCTCTTTCCCCAGCTCTGCATCAAAAGATTCCAGGTGGGTTGAAATCTTGCGCTGCTCACCCACCGCTGGAACCGGAATTTTAATTCCCCCAACCATGGATGCATTAAGGTTCGTCTGGTGTGATCCGTGACCGATCCCGCGAATATCCTCATATTTATCCTCTAGGGAGTAATAAAGATACGCAGAGTCAAGACTCGCAGGGTCGGGGACGATAGCGGCGGCCGCCTGATTCGTCGTTGCATCAACCCCCAAGATCGCACATCTTCCTCGCGTCGCGCCTTCGCCATACATAGCGATCAAGACCGACCCCTTGGGGAAGATCCGAAGTCCTGTTTCAGTTACGGCGACAGGTGTCACTCTCTCCCGCGTATCAGTAATCACGGAATAGTTAATCTCGGATGTCGTCACCCACGGCACAGTTCCCGATTTCCAGTAGTCATCTCGTGCGCGCGAGGGTGTGCTTCCAGACCGAATTGTAGAAATCTCACTCAAGGGCACCTTGCCGTACCCTCCTTCTCGCACAAGACGCCTCAGGAGATGGCGCCGCACGATGCGACGTTTTTCAATGACGCGTCGCATCGTAGCGATCTGGCTATCAATCTCGTCAAGAATCTCAACGACTCGCCGTTGCTCTCCCAGCCCAGGAATATTCAGCTTTAGCGAAAAGAAGTCTTCTACTTTAACATTGAGGAGTCCATGATTCCGGACACCCTCCTGGGCGATATCAAGGATCACATCATTCAAGATCCCTGACTCAAAGTAATGCAACAAGAAATTTGGATCAACCAGGCCGCGATCCACGCGAAAGCAGATATAGAGAGGCGAGACCACTCCGGAGTCATAAAGCTCGAGCTTTCGCACCACTCCGGCCGGATACCCGGCGGAGTAGCTCTTATTGTAGGCGAAGTCTCCCCGCTCAATCCGGAAGTACTGTGAAAGATCCGCGCTAGCTACTTGCCGATTGAAGAAGCCTTCTTGACTCACAAGACCGTGTCTGGCTGAGATTGTCAGGACATTCCGGTTATCGCCAAGGTTTCGCTGCGTGATACGCGACGCGATATTACCAAGACTGCAAGTAATCCATTGTTCCGCCTCAGCAGGGACCGTCTGCTCACGCATAACCCAGCTCCTTCAGAAACTTCGCCAGTCGCTCAGCAGCAACGTCACGTTGCCGCTCTAGACTCACGAGCGTCATCGCGTACTTGCTACCCCAACCTCGGTATGCGGCGACCAGTTCCCGGCGACCTGTTGCCACAAAGCGATCCATTCTTGCCCGCAGGTCGTCGTCCAAGAAGGACAAAACTGTCTGCTGTGCTTCCTCCGCCGAGAGCCTCGCTGCCGCCTTCTTCAATTCGTCGACGAAGACGGACCGTAGTTCCTTCACCCTTGCCTTTGCGGTCTTCAAATCGGCCCTAAGCTTCCGGATCTCCGCCGCGCTAAGGATCTCTTCCGGATCCTGTCCTTGCCCGTCGCCCTCGTCATCGCCAGTGACGGCCTTCTTCGGCGTACCGGCCTTGATCTTGACGTCCAGCTCGGCGACCAACTCCTCCGCCGCCTCCAGTTGCTCCACATATTCGGGGATCAAAGCGGGCACCAGCCGGTGGCTCCTCGCCTTGCGCTGGTCGGCTCGCAGCCGCGTCAACGTCTTGCTATCGGCGTCTTCCGGTTCCTCGAAGGCCGACTCGATGTTGGCCACCCAGCGCTCGATGACTCCTTGGAATCCTTGTCCAATCAGGCTTTTGAGGTCGTACTGAACCTCAAACCACCAGGCCGCGATCACACCGGAGAGCTGGAAGCGGTTGAGTACACCCACAGGCAGTAGATCCCGGGTGAAGGTCGTCAGCAGCTCCTCACGCGTCCTCGTCAGTTCGCCGCTCTTGTCCGACACGAGATCAGATTCCCTCCCCAGAGCTACAAGGTGCTTCGCATGCGCATCCCACCATTCGTCGTATACCTCCGCGAGCTTGCGCTCGTATGGCGCAGCCAGCGCTGGGATACCTATGGCGGTCGCTTCAAATCCCGCATCAGGGAAGTCATAGTATTCAGCATCCCGCTCCTTGAAGAGCTTCGCCGCATCAATGCCGTATGCCTTGAACAGTTCGGCCTTGGCCGCAACCTCTGCCTTCGGCACACCACCATGCAAGTGTGCCCGTACGTCCTGTGGTTCGGGCGGCGGGGTGTTGTCGACGTATCGGCGGATGTTGAGGTTGTAGCCGTTGTCCTTCAGTTCCGTGAATGGGACTACTCGCGCAAAGCCGTCAATGTTCTTCCGTTCCCGGAAGGCGGTGACGATTTTCTCGTCGTGCTGCGGGTCGACGGTGTTCTGGGCGCGCCCCGCCGTGAACTCGCGGTCGGCGTTGATGAAGAGCACACCGTCCTGCTTGTCGTCAGGCAGGCCGTCTGAACCGCGCAAAACCAGGATGCAGGCAGGGATACCTGTGCCGTAGAAGATGTTCGGGCCGACGCCGATCACCGCTTCGAGGCGTCGCTTCTCGACCATCTGCTCCCGGATCTTGGCTTCTTCACCGCCTCGGAAGAGCACGCCATGTGGCATGACGGAAGCCGCGACGCCATCTGGCTCCAGCACTGTCAGTACGTGCTGGATGAACATCAGGTCAGCCTTCTTGCCCGACTCCGGTGCCCAACCATAGGACATGCGCTCGGGGTGGGGCATGCCCTTGCGCTTGTAGTTCTGAGCGAAGGGGGGGTTGGTGAGGACGCGGTCGAAGCGGAGTAGTTCGCCCTGCGCATCCTCATGTTTGGGATCGGCGAGGGTGTCACCGTGCGCGATGCCTTCACCAGTCATGCCATGAAGGAGCATGTTCATCCGGGCCATAGCCCAGGCGCTCCCGTTCTCCTCCTGCCCGTACACCGCGAGCGTTGAAGCGTCCTGGCCGTGCTCCTCAACGTACTCCTTGGCGAGGATCAGCATGCCACCGGAGCCGCAGCACGGGTCATAAACCGACTGGCCCTCCTGGGGCTCCACAAGGCGAACCATCATGCGGATCACAGAGCGAGGCGTATAGAACTGTCCGCCCTTCTTGCCGCCCTCATCGGCGAACTCTCCGATGAGGTACTCGTAAGCGTGGCCGAGCAGGTCGGGGAACTCGAAGTCCTCGTTGCGTAGCTGGTAACGACCGAAATGGTCAATCAGGTCCCGCACTGCAGTAGCACTGAGCGGGGAGTTCCCGACCTTGCGAGTGAAGTCGATGTGGTCCAATACACCACCGAGGGCGAGCGAGTTGTGGTCCTCCAGCTCGCCAAGTGCCTTGTTAAGCAGATCACCTGGGCTCGCCTCGCGGGCGTGGTCAGCGATGTAGGACCAGCGAGCGCGCTCGGGCACGAAGAACTGATTGCTGGGGTAGTACCCCTTCGCCTCAGCTACCGTCTTCGCCCGGCTTTGGGAGTCGCCGGCGCGCAGCCGTTGCTCGATGACTTGGGCGCGGACGACATCAAACTGATCGGAGGCGCGCTTCAAGAAGAGCATCCCGAAGATGTACTCCTGGTATTGCGCCGCATCCATCTTGCCCCGCAGGATGTCCGCCGCCGCGAAAAGGTGCCGTTCCAACTGGGGCAGGGTCAATCGCGCCACCCGCGCCTACCTTTCATAGATCGAGCCACATGACCCGAAGGCTGTCGGCCTAAGGATCGTGTGCTCTACGTCGTCTCATCTGTCTTACCGCATCGCCCTGACAACAACGGGACTTATACTCCCGTAGATGGACCGTCGAATGCGTCACTGAGCAAGTCTGTCAGCAGACCCAGCTGAAATGCTTCGTACTTGGCAATCAGCCGTCTCTGCGCGCTGATCTGGGCACCGGCATTCTTCATCGCGCTGACGACTACTCGCTGCCGTTCGAGATCTGGCAAGAAGACCATAGTTGTAGCCAGCGTCCGGGACGTGAGGGTCTCGACAGCCTGCCCACGATTCGCCTGCGAGGTGATCCACTCATGGATCAGCGGATGCCCAAGGTAGTGGAGGAGATACTCAGGCAAGATCGCGCCTGTCCGGGGCCTGATCCTCAGACAAGCGGCACCGAACAGCCAGCTAGCTTCGGTCGGGCCGACTACGGCCCGGCGCCCCAGCGCTCCCTGCCGCACGTAGATCATGTCACCTTGCTGCAGCTGGAAACGCGCAAGGTTGGCTGCGGTCCCTGGGGGGACTCGCTTGATATTGCGTGCATCAACGCTGTGTTCGGTAGTGAGGTCTGACGCCGAGACTACGGGAACGCCATCGTTGGCAGTGGAAAGGCCCTCCAACTGCTGCCCTGACGGACCGGAAATGATCTCGCACAGGTCGGCCAGCTGTTGCGTTTGCGGCATGGTCACGTCAGCTCTCCTCCCGCTAGGCCGGACGACTCCGCAAGCAGAGCAATGAAGGCTGGGCGATTGGACTAGCCACCGACGATCTCGCGGATCTGGCGGAGCTGTTCCTGAGCCCCCGCGTCACCGATGCTACGCAGAGCCTCATCGCCCTTTGGTGTGGGGCTAAGCACCGCCTTGACGACGTCGGCGATCGGACTCCCAACGAGGTACAGGCGGACCTGATCGTGCTGGCTGGAAGGCAGCTCTCCAGGGAAGTGGCCCATGCCGTGCGATTCCAGACTGCGCGAGATGGCCTCGCGAACCTGAATGCCCAGGCGGCCAGCGCCTTCAATGTCGCGCAGGATACCCATCGCGACAGTTCGCAGCCCCTTGCTTGCCGTGAGCGACTCGCGAAGTTCCTCGTAGTTGACGTCCACCCCTACCCCCTCCGCATGCCTTCAAGGCACAGGAATACCGTGGCGGCGGGGGGACCCGGCCTCTCGCGCGCCTCGTCTGAACTCGGCAGCACGTTAGTACCGCCGCTCTCAATGGTGCAACTTCATAGGGCCCTATGAAGGCGACTGCAGTCGGCGGCGAGGTGAGCACCTTCCACCTCTGGTCACACCAATTGGGTGGCAAAGTGACCTCCGTGATGACCCACCATGGAGGACGCGACGCTCAGTCCCTGAGATAGGGCCGGTGCCAGTAACGTTCGCTGAGGACCTTGGTCCGCTCTGCGGCGAGCCGTTCCCGCCTGTCGTCAGGCAGCTCGTCCAGGGGGCGGAGACTCTCGGTGATCTTTACGACCTCCTGCGGGTCGCGCCGGACGGGCAGACCGAGGTAATGGGCGATGGTCCGGAGAGTCATCGTGATCAGCTTCTCTTCTCGGAGTCTATTCCAGTGTTCGCCCCGCGCCGGGCATCCAGCCGAGGGCACTTCGAGGGCACATCGGTGCGGGAAACGCCGCGAAACCGTGAGATCCGCTGAGAGGCGTTTTCGCACGTCAGCGGCCCTTTTCCGGCATCCACGCAGCTCACAAAGGTGCCCAAATCAGTTGTGGGCGAACTCACCTGTGGTGTCACCGGTTCGGCTGGTCATGGGGCCGTTGAGGCGCGCGTGGGCCGGGGTGAGGTGGTGTCGAAGAGCGCGGGAGCGTGCGACAGGGCGGGCGTGGCGCAGTGTGCGCCGGTACCGTCGTGGCTATGGACACGTCCTGGTGGTTGGCGCTCGCGGCGGTGGTGTTGCTGGCGCTGGTCGCGACGGTCGTCGACGGGTGGGGGCGGTCGCGTCGGCCGCCGCGGCGATCGGGGCGGCCTGGTGGGCGGACGAGGCCGCCGGGGCGTTCCGAGCGTGCGCGCGGGCCGGTGCCGGGGCCCCGGCCCGCCGAGATCTGGTGGGCGAGTGTCCCCTTCGAGGACGGGCCCGGTGGCAAGGACCGGCCCTGTCTCGTCCTGGCCGTGCGGGGGGATCGTGCTCGCGTCGCCAAGATCACCAGCCGGTACCGCGACGAACGGCCCGGGGTCATCCCGCTGCCGCCGGGTACCGTCGGTGACGGTCGGGGGCGGCCCAGCTTTCTGGAGACGGGTGAGCTGCGTGACGTCCCGGTCCGGGACTTCCGCCGCAAGGCGGGCGTGGCGGACCCGATCCTCTGGGACCAGGTCCGCCACCTGTCGAACTGACGGGACTTTTTCGCCCCCGCCGAAAGAACCCGCCTGCCCCTACGCCCAGAGCTGGCCCTGCAGTGTTTCGATGGCCTCTTCTGTCGTCGCTGCCGTGTAGACGCCCGTGGAGAGGTACTTCCAGCCGCCGTCGGCCACGACGAAGACGATGTCGGCCGACTCGCCGGACTTCACCGCCTTGTTGCCGACCCCGATCGCGGCGTGCAGCGCGGCCCCCGTGGAGACGCCCGCGAAGATGCCCTCCTGTTGGAGCAGCTCGCGGGTGCGGGTCACCGCGTCGGCGGAGCCGACGGAGAAGCGGGTGGTGAGGACGGACGCGTCGTAGAGCTCGGGGACGAAGCCCTCGTCGAGGTTGCGGAGGCCGTAGACGAGGTCGTCGTAGCGGGGCTCCGCGGCGACGATCTTGACGTCCGGCTTCTGCTCGCGCAGGAAGCGGCCGACGCCCATCAGGGTTCCGGTGGTGCCGAGACCGGCGACGAAGTGGGTGATGGAGGGGAGGTCCGCGAGGATCTCGGGACCCGTCGTCGCGTAGTGGGCGCCCGCGTTGTCGGGGTTGCCGTACTGGTAGAGCATCACCCAGTCGGGGTGCTCGGCGGACAGCTCCTTGGCGACGCGTACGGCCGTGTTGGAGCCGCCTGCCGCCGGGGACGGGATGATCTCGGCGCCCCACATGTTGAGCAGGTCACGCCGTTCCTGGGAGGTGTTCTCGGGCATGACGCAGACCATGCGGTAGCCCTTGAGCTTCGCCGCCATGGCCAGGGAGATGCCCGTGTTGCCCGAGGTGGGCTCCAGGATCGTGCAGCCGGGCGTCAGACGGCCGTCCTTCTCCGCCTGTTCGATCATGTGCAGGGCGGGACGGTCCTTGACCGAACCCGTCGGATTGCGGTCCTCCAGCTTCGCCCAGATGCGGACGTCGGCGGACGGCGACAGCCGCGGCAGGCACACCAGAGGGGTGTTGCCCACCGCGGCCAGCGGGGAGTCGTAGCGCATGGGTGATCAGGCCATGCCGCCGGCCACCGCCGGCAGGATGGTCACGTTGTCGCCGTCGGACAGCTTGGTGTTGATGCCCTCCAGGAAGCGGACGTCCTCGTCGTTCAGATACACGTTGACGAAGCGGCGCAGTTCACCGCCGTCCACGATGCGGGCGTGGATGCCCGCGTGACGGCTTTCGAGATCGGTGAACAGGTCGGCGAGGGTGGCACCGGCTCCCTCCACCGCCTTCTGACCGTCGGTGTACTGGCGGAGGATGGTGGGGATGCGGACCTCGATGGCCATGGTGTGCGGCTCCTGTCGGGAGTGGTCGGGTCGAAGGGCGCGCGGCAGCGCGGAGTGCGTGGTCACACAGGTTGTGGCGCCGCGGCTCACGGCCGTACGGCGGCAGGGGTCGGCGTCAACAGATGGCGCTGGCAAGCCTGCACAGGTCGACGTGCAGCCGCGCCACGAGCAGTGCGCCCGGCGTCTTCTCGCTCACGTCGTCAAGAACCATGCGCTCATCGTATCGATTCCCGGTCCGGGTCCCGGAAGGTGATCCCACATGTCGGACGGATTCGGGCCGGGGAGTGAGACCGCGCACCTCGGCGGCGGGTCGTGCGGGCCGCGGCGGCACGTGCGGGGCGACCGCCGCGGCACAGTCGGACAGAGGCCCGCAGAGCGTTCAGGCCGATTCCCGTACGACCAGCCGTGTGGGCGTGACCACCGACGACAGCGGGCCGGCCGCCGCCGCCCCGGGGCCCGGCGGGTCTTCCGTGCGGCTGAAGAGCAGCCGGGCCATCAGCCGGCCCATCCCCTCGATGTCCTGGTGGACGGTGGTCAGCGGCGGGTCGGTGTGCTCGGCGATGGGCGCGAGGTCGTCGAAGCCGACGACGGCCACGTCGTCCGGTACCCGGCGCCCGCGCTCGCGCAGCACCTGGAGCGCGCCGGAGGCCATGAGGTCGGAGGCGACGAAGACGGCGTCCAGGTCGGGGCAGCGGTCGAGGAGCGCGGCCATGGCGTCGACACCGCCCTGCCGGGTGTAGTCGGAGTGTTCGACCAGGAGGGGCGAGGCGTCCGGCAGGACGTCCCGGTAGCCGTCGAGGCGGTCGAAGGCGGAGGCCTCCCGGTCGACCGGGCCGGTGATCGTCGCGACGCGTTCCCGGCCCAGCGAGACCAGATGGCGGACGGCCTCGCGGGCCCCGCCCCGGTTGTCGGCGTCGACGTACACGTGGTCGTGTACGGGCTCGCCCTCGCGGACCAGCGGCCGGCCGCCGAAGACGGCGGGCAGGCCGAGCTTGTCGATCATGCCGGGCAGCGGGTCGTCGGAGCGCAGGGAGAAGAGCAGGGCGCCGTCGACATGGCCGCCGCCCAGGAAGTCGCCGACGCGCGGGTACTCCTCGGGCTCCTCCAGGAAGAGCAGGACGGGCTGGGCGCCGTGGGCGACCAGTTCCTTGCGGATGCCGCGGAGGTGGAGGTCGAAGAAGGGGTCGATGAAGAGCCGGTTCTGCGGCTGGCTCGCGACGACGGCGATGGCGTTGTTACGGCGGGTGACCAGCTGGCGGGCGGCGGAGTTCGGCACGTAGCCCAGTTCGGCGATGACCTCCCGGACCCGTTCGACGACCGCCGCGCGCACCTTGTCCTCGCCGTTGATCACCCGCGACACGGTGGACTTGGACACCCCCGAGCCGCGTGCGACGTCGTCGAGTGTGGGGCGCCGGCTGTGCGGTCGTCGCGTCTGTTGTGTCAACACCGTCTCCGTCGCGGGCTGTTGTGTGCGTGCGCGTGCGTACGAACACCGTAGCCGCGAATTCCGCTCACCGTCGGTTCAGTACTCACCGTCGATTCAGTAAGCGTCGACGATCTCCACTTCCTCCTCGGCCACCTCGCCCTCGACGATCTTGAAGGAGCGGAACTGGAACTCGCCGAGGCCGTCGGTGTCGGCGGTCGAGACGAGGACGTAGTGGGCGCCGGGCTCGTTGGCGTAGGAGATGTCGGTGCGGGAGGGGCGGGCCTCGGTGGCGGTGTGGGAGTGGTAGATGACCACGGGCTCCTCGTCGCGGTCGTCCATCTCGCGGTAGAGCTTGAGCAGGTCGCCCGAGTCGAACTCGTAGAACGTGGGCGACATGGCCGCGTTCAGCATCGGGATGAAGCGCTCGGGGCGGTCCGAACCCTCCGGTCCCGCGATGACGCCGCACGCCTCGTCGGGGTGGTCCTTGCGCGCGTGGGCGACGATCTGGTCGACGAGGGCCTGGGTGATGGTCAGCATGCTGGCCAGGATAAACAGAGGGGCTGTTCCGTACCGAGGGGTGGTACGGAACAGCCCGCATGCTGAGCGAAAGGCCTCAGCCGACCTTCTCGAACTCCGTCTCGCGGCGGTCCGTGACCTCCGGGCGGCGGGACTTCAGTACGGCCCAGCCGATGCCGAGGGCCGCCGCCCAGCCGGCCATGACGTAGAGGCTGACGCGGGCCTCGTGGTCGTAGGCGATGAGGCAGGTGACGAAGAGCAGGAAGACGATGGCGATCCAGCTGCCCACCGAGCCGCCCGGTGCCGGGAAGGAGGAGGCGGGCAGTCGGCCGGCGTCGACCGCGCGACGGTAGCGGACGTGGCTGAACAGGATCATCAGCCAGGTCCAGATACCGGCGCCGGTGGCGACGGAGACGACGTAACCGAAGGCCTTCTCCGGGACGATGTAGTTCAGGACCACGCCGATGCCCATGAAGAGCACGGACACGGCGATGGCGAAGGCCGGCGTCTTGGTGACCGACAGCTTGTTGAAGGCCTTGGGTGCCTCACCGCTGTCGGCCAGGGTGCGCAGCATGCGGCCCGTCGAGTACATGCCGGAGTTGCAGGAGGACAGGGCCGCCGTCAGGACCACGAAGTTGACGATCGCGGCGCCCGCCGGGATGCCGATCTTCGCGAACGCCGCGACGAAGGGGCTGACCCCGGGCGCGAACTCGGTCCACTTCACCACGCACAGGATGACGGTGAGGGCACCGACGTAGAACAGGCCGATGCGCCAGGGCAGGGTGTTGATCGCCTTGGGGAGGGTCTTCTCCGGGTTCTCGGACTCGCCGGCCGTGACGCCGACCAGCTCGACGGCGAGGTACGCGAACATCACGCCCTGCAAGGTCATCAGGGAGGAGCCGATGCCCTTGGGGAAGAAGCCGTCGAAGGCCCAGAGGTTCGACACCGCTGCCGTGTCACCGGCGGCGCTGAAGCCGAAGGTGAGGACGCCGAGGCCGATCACGATCATGCCGATGAGGGCGGTGACCTTGATCATCGAGAACCAGAACTCGATCTCGCCGAACAGCTTCACCGAGATCAGGTTGGCCACGAACAGGACGACCAGGAAGACCAGGGCCGTCACCCACTGCGGGACGGACGGGAACCAGTAGTTGATGTAGATCGCGGCGGCGGTCAGCTCCGCCATGCCGGTCACGACCCACAGCAGCCAGTACGTCCAGCCGGTGAAATAGCCGAAGAACGGGCCGAGGAACTCGCGGGAGTACTCCGCGAAGGAGCCCGAGACGGGGCGGTAGAGCAGCAGCTCGCCGAGCGCCCGCATGATGAAGAAGATGATGACGCCGGCGACGGCGTACATCAGGATGAGGCTCGGTCCCGCCTTGGCGATGTTCGTGCCGGCGTTGAGGAAGAGGCCGACGCCGATGGCGCCGCCGATCGCGATCATCTGGACCTGGCGGCTGCCGAGCCCGCGCTCGTACCCCTCTTCGGGTGCGTCGCCACGCACGGCTTCGTCGCCGTTCTTGTTGACCTGAGCGGAGGTCATGTGTTGTGCGCCTTTCTCCACGCTGGCCGATCCGCGCCGTTCGTCGACCCCGGATCGGGTTCCGATCCCCCCCGGATGAGATGGAGCTGAGCGGGCTTCGCGGGCCCGCTCGTTGCCTGGTCGGCGATGGCCGACTCGGTGGCGCACCCGGCGGGACAAGGGTGGTGTCCGTCGGGCGTCGTGAAGATTTATCACGGTCGCCATATTGATCCACTGGCCGCTTTGTGGCGTACAACACAGGAAGAAGCGGACAAAGAACACCCGCGAGGGCATCCCTCGCGGGCGCGGTGACGCGATCGTTATCCGGATTTGAGTGTCCTCTGAGCGAACGCGAAGCGTCCGTGGAGGAAACATGGAGCGAACGTGCGGCGGGTGTGCGGCGGGTGTGCGGCAGTCGTGCGGCGGACATGGAGAGGCCGGAAGGGAACGCCGGATTCCGGCCTCACGGCATCACGGCATCACGGCATCACGGCATCAGCGTCGTGACGAGCGAGTCCTGAAGGCCGCCCAGCCAGAGGTAGGCCATCACCATCGGCTTGCGGGGGTCCTCGTCCGGGAGGCGGTAGAGGAGGTCGGTGTCCTCCTCGTCGATGACGTCGAGCCGGGAGCCGATGGCGAGACGCAGGTCGTTGAGGCAGCCGAGCCACTGCCGGGAGTTGTCCGCCGACAGTTTCAGCACGGCGCCGCCCTCACCGGTCGCCGCCAGCGCGTCCAGGGAGTGGATCACCGCGAGGGCCTTCTCGCGCTTGCCGGTCCGCAGATCGTTCTCGGTGAAGCGGCGGAACTCCGAGGAGTGCGCCCGCTGCTCCTCCGCCTCCCGGGCCGTCGGGGTGCCCTCGGGATCGCTGTAGGCGTCCGGGAACAGCCGCAGCAGGACGGGGTCCTTGGGCGGCTCGCTCGGGCCCTCGGCGAAGAGTTCGGCGAGCGGGTCGTCGCCGGCGTCCTCGGCGGGGCCCGGGCCGATCAGCTCCAGGAGCTGCACCGCCAGCGAGCGGATGATGGAGATCTCGACCTCGTCGAGGGCGACGGCCGCGCCGCCGCCGGGGAGCGATTCGAATTGTCCTGGCATCAGGTGCGTCGCTACTTCCGGTCCTGCTGGAGGGTGGCCCACAGACCGTAGCCGTGCATGGCCTGTACGTCGCGTTCCATCTCCTCGCGTGTTCCGCTGGAGACGACCGCGCGGCCCTTGTGGTGGACGTCGAGCATGAGCTTGGTGGCTTTGTCCTTCGAGTACCCGAAGTACGACTGGAAGACATACGTCACATAGCTCATGAGGTTGACCGGGTCGTTGTGGACGATGGTCAGCCACGGTACGTCGGGCTCGGGTACGGCGAAGACCTCCTCCGCCGACTCGGTCTTCTCGATCTCGATGGGTGCGGCTGCCGTCACACGGCCCATGCTGCCACCACAGGGGGGTGTCCGCACAAATGCAGCCCCGCGACCAGGGTCCGTCAAAAACGATTGCCAAACGATCGCCCAGAAATCGTCAGATTGACGAGATGGGAGTACGATCCCTTGCCATGAACACAGCGGACCTTGGTTTGCCGGTCGACGTCCCCTCGACCGCGCTCTTCACGGACCACTACGAACTCACGATGCTGCAGGCCGCGTTGAAGGCGGGTACGGCCGAGCGGCGTTCGGTGTTCGAGGTCTTCACACGGCGGTTGCCGGAGGGACGTAGGTACGGCGTGGTGGCCGGCACCGGGCGGGTGCTGGACGCCGTGGAGAACTTCCGTTTCGACCCGGGCGTCCTCGGCTTCCTGCGCGAGCGCTCCATCGTCAACGCGGAGACCCTCGACTGGCTCGCCGGCTACCGCTTCAGCGGAGACGTGTGGGGCTACCAGGAGGGCGAGGTGTACTTCCCGGGCTCGCCGATCATTCGGGTCGAGGGCACCTTCGCCGAGTGCGTCCTCCTGGAGACCGTGATCCTTTCCATCCTCAACCACGACTCGGCGATCGCGGCCGCAGCCTCCCGGATGTCGAGCGCCGCCGGGGGGCGCCCGCTGATCGAGATGGGCGCCCGGCGCACGCACGAGCTGGCCGCCGTGGCCGCCTCGCGCGCGGCGTACGTCGGCGGCTTCACCTCCACCTCGGACCTGGCCGCCGGCTTCCGCTACGGCATCCCGACGGTCGGCACCAGCGCCCACGCCTTCACCCTGCTCCACGACCGCGAGCGGGACGCCTTCCAGGCCCAGGTGGACTCGCTGGGCCGGAACACCACGCTGCTCGTCGACACGTACGACGTCGCCGAGGCCGTACGGACCGCCGTGGAGATCGCCGGGCCCCAGCTCGGCGCCGTGCGCATCGACTCCGGTGATCTGCTCCTCGTCGCCCACCGGGTGCGGCAGCAGCTGGACGAGCTGGGCGCGACCGACACGCGGATCATCGTGACCTCGGACCTCGACGAGTACGCCATCGCCTCGCTGGCGGCGGCGCCGGTGGACGCGTACGGCGTCGGAACGCAGCTGGTGACCGGCTCCGGCCACCCCACCTGCTCGATGGTCTACAAACTCGTCGCACGGGCGGAGTCCGCGGACCCCACGGACCCGCTGGTGCCCGTGGCGAAGAAGTCCAGCGGCGGGAAGACGTCCGTGGGGGGCCGCAAGTGGGCGGCCCGGCGGCTGGACGAGCACGGCGTCGCCGAGGCCGAGGTCGTCGGCACCGGGCCCGTTCCCGAGGCGCTCCAGGACCGGCAGCTCCTGGTCCAGCTGATCGAGGACGGCCGGGTCCTCTCCCGGGAGCCGCTGGACGTCGTACGCGAGCGGCATACGGCCGTACTGGCGAAGCTGCCGCTGTCGGCCACGCAGCTGTCGCGCGGGGAAGCGGTCATTCCGACGGAATACGTCTGAGGGCGCTCGGGTGAGTGCGGGGCGCAGAGCGGGGGCACGCCGGGGGGTGGGCCGGAGTGAACGTGTCCGGCTGCTCTGCCGCGAGCCCCCGAGCGCCCGCGCGTTCGGCCTGTGCTCCGGTCCGCGCACCGACCGAGCGCCGGATGCCCCCTCCCGAACGGCCCTCGAAGTCTCTAGGCTCGGAAGTTCGTAGTTTCGAAGTCCAGCGTTTCGTGGCTCAGCGTTTCGCAGTGCAGCAGCTCGGCCGATCCCACCCACCCCGAAGAACCGAAGAGTCTAAGGACACCGACACCATGCGCCGCGCCTTGATCGTCGTCGATGTACAGAACGACTTCTGCGAAGGGGGCAGCCTCGCGGTGGCCGGCGGTGCCGATGTGGCCGCCGCCGTCACCGAGCTGATCGGCCAGGCGGCCGGCCCCGGCTACCAGCACGTGGTGGCCACCCGCGACCACCACATCGCGCCCGGTGGCCACTTCTCCGACAACCCCGACTACGTCCACTCCTGGCCCGCCCACTGTGTCGCCGGCACGGAGGGGGTCGGGTTCCACCCCAACTTCGCGCCCGCGGTCGCCTCCGGGGCGGTCGACGCCGTCTTCGACAAGGGGGCGTACTCCGCGGCCTACAGCGGATTCGAGGGCGCCGACGAGAACGGCGTGCCCCTCGCGGACTGGCTCCGCGCCCGCGACATCACCGAGATCGACGTCGTCGGCATCGCCACGGACCACTGCGTACGCGCCACCGCCCTGGACGCCGCGCGAGAGGGCTTCCGCACCCAGGTGTTGCTGGACCTGACCGCCGGGGTGTCCGAGGAGACCACCGGGCGGGCGTTGGAGGAGCTTCGCGAGGCGGGCGTCGAGTTGTCGGGCAAGCCGGTGGTGTAGGCCTCCTGGGGGCGTGCGAGCGCGGGTTGCGGCAGCTCGGCGCCGCCGGAATCCACCGGGTGCCGATCACCGCTGCGGCGGAAATGGGGGCCGGAGGACGTTGGGGGTCACACCCGTACCGTCGGCCTCCTCAGCAGCGCTCTGATCGGGTGCCACAGCTCCGGTGTCGTGGAGGCCGTGCAGGCCGGTGAGGTGCGCCATATGAGGCCGTCGGGGTGGTGGAGGACGGCGGTGATCTCGTCCGGGGTCGGGGGCGCCGCGTTGCCGCGGAGGTAGATCGCTCGCATGCCCAGGTTGCGGAGCCGGGTGAGGGCCCGGGCCCGGTTCGCGGCGAGGACGAGGACACGTACGGACCCGTCTCCCGGCACGGCCCCGGCCGGCACGCCGGCCATGCCCCCGGGCCGGGCGCCGGGCACCGCGCCGGGCGCCGCCGGAACACCGGACACAGCCCCGGGCAGCGGGCGCCTCGGCGTCGCCCCCGGCAGGTTCAGGGCGACGACGACATTGCCGTCCGGCAGTTTGCAGAAACCTCCTGCGGCCATGCAGGTCACACCCCCGTGCGCGTCAGTGTCAATAAGAAGGCCACACCACGCACCTAAACACGTCCGGGCGCGCCCCCCCACCGGGGTCGCGGCCGAACAAGCTCTGACCTGCGGAAAAGCTGGTTAATTAACCCCG
>NZ_JBHVDX010000044.1:0-52778 GCF_042802555.1 Streptomyces sp. NPDC057474
CCGCCGGAACCCCTCACGGTGGCTCCGGCGGGGCGGACCCGCTGCGGTTCACGACGTCTCGCCGGTCGTACCTTCCGTTCCCGTCTCCGCTTCCTGGTGTTTCTCCTGGAGCTTGCGCAGCAGCTCCCGCTTCTGGGCCTGGGGGTCGAGGCCGCCGCCGACGCGGCCGTTCGCGGGGCCGCCGCGCAGGGCCTTGCGGCCCAGGTTCCGGCGGGAACCGCCCACTCCCAGCATGTTCCCTGCTCCACCTCGGGCCATGGCAGTCTCCCTTGTTATGGCGATACGGTTCGTCTCGCTTATGCTCACCACCATCAGGCGAGACGCACCGTCTTGTCAACTGATAAATTCGGGGCATGGCCAAAAAGACCTCCCCTGATTCCGCCCGGCGCAGCGAGAAGTCGCGTCGCGCCATCTATGACGCCGCCCTCGCTCTCGTCGGCGAGGTCGGGTACCAGAAGGCGACCATCGAGGGCATCGCGGCCCGCGCCGGCGTCGGGAAGCAGACGATCTACCGGTGGTGGTCCTCCAAGGCGGAGGTGCTGCTGGAGGCGTTCCTCGATCTGCAGGAACAGGCCGCCGAGCAGGTCGCGGGGTCGGGACAGGAGCCCGAGGAGTACGCCATCCCGGACACCGGCGACCTCGCGGCCGACCTCAAGTACGTCCTGCGAGCCACCGTGGACGAACTCCTCGATCCGAAGTTCGAGGTCCCCTCCCGCGCCCTCGCCGCCGCGGGGGTCGTCGACGACAAGCTCGCGAAGGAGTTCGTGGCCCGGCTCCTCGAACCCCAACTCCAGTTCTACGTCGACAGGTTGCAGGTCGCGCAGGACGCGGGGCAGGTCAGGCCGGACCTCGATCCGCGCATCGCCCTCGAACTCTTCGTCTCGCCCCTCGGCCAGCGCTGGCTCCAGCGGACGGGACCCATTTCGTACGAGTACACGGACACGCTCGTCGACTACGCCCTGTACGGCCTCGCGCCCCGCTGACCCCGGTCACCCCCCCGAACGAGTGTGATCAAAACGACCAAGTGTCGACCAAGTGGGGCCGGTGGCCGGACCGTAAATCCCGTCAAAGCAGGTAATAGACCGCCATCCCTGTCCGCACCCCGGCATCGCCCCACCTACCCCGGATGGGGGCTCCGGCCACCCGGGGCGCAGGATGGTGGGACCATGAAGCATGGTGTCCGCACCACAGCGAGGGCGAGGGGATGTATGAGCGCGACGTTCGGCGGCCGATCCGGTCGGCAGGGCAGGATCTCCGAGTGGCTGCGCGCCCGTCGTACCGGCCGCCAGCTCGACGGGATCGCCGACGAAGCCGGCCGTGAGGAGCTGCTGCTCGCCGCCGCCGCTGCCGGACTCCCGCTCGCGCCCGCCGCGTACCCCTCGGGCTACCGGTGCTCCTGTGACCGCGTCGGCTGTCCCACCCCCGCCCGGCACCCGGTGTCGTTCGCCTGGCAGACGCAGTCCACCACCGACCACGCCCAGATCGAGCGCTGGGCCCGGCACCAGCCGCAGGCCAACTTCATCACCGCTACCGGCATGGTCCACGACGTGCTGGACGTACCGCTCTCCGCCGGGAGCGAGGCCCTGGAGCGGCTGCTCGCCTCCGGGATCGAGGTGGGGCCCGTCGCGGAAGTCGAGTCCGAGTCCGGCGAGGGACGGCTCCTCTTCTTCACCCTCACCCGGGGCACGCCCGAGGACGAGGACGAGTGGTGGCCCTGCGAGCTGGACTGCCACCCGGAGACCATGGACGAGCACCCGGGGCTGCGCTGGCACTGCCGCGGGTCCTACGTCCTCGTCCCGCCGGCCCGGCTCCCCGGTGACCTCGGCGTCCACTGGGTACGCGGCCCCGAGCACCCGCTTCCGGACCCTCTGACCCTGCTGGAGATCCTCACCGACGCCTGCTCCCGCCATGTGGGCGAACAGTCGGGCCACACGAACGCGGCTTGGCCCTCCAGGGGCTGACGCCTCCGAGCCGTCGGCCGCCCGGCGGTCACTCGCCCTTCGTCACTCGCCCTTCGCCCCCGTGAGCCCGCCCACCTGGCTCAGGAACCTCACCTGCTGGTCCGACTCCGTCTTCGCCGGATCGAGGACCGCCTGGTTGTTCACGAACTCCAGGGTCAGGGACTCCACGGGCTCGCCCGTCATCAGCGCCCGGACGGCCGCGTCGTTGACGGGGATGTCCACGCCCTGCGCGGCGGTCTGCTTCTGGTAGTGGCGGGAGGTGAAGAAGACCAGCGCCCCGCCGTCGGTGGTGCGCAGGCCGACCGGCGCGTAGTCGCCGTTGGTGAGGGCCTCGTCGATGTACTGCCGTGCCAGGCCCGGCTTCGCCGCGTTCTGCTGGCGCTCCGCGCGCTCGGCGGAGGTGTACGGGCCGTCCGCGAAGAGGGCGCTGTCCTCCTTCAGGTACGTCACGTACTTGTCGGGCAACTCCGCAGGCGTGACGGAGAGTTCGGGGTCGTCCGGCGTGACCACCTGGGCGTGGCCGTTCTCGTCCTTCTTGAACTCCGGCATGTCCTCGGCGGCCACGATCGTGAGGAAGGAGACCTCCCACAGATCGGTCAGCCCGTCGCGGGTGAAGACGAACAGCCAACGGTCCGTCGCGTTGCCCTTGTTGGCGGTGGCGTCGGCCACGAACCAGCGCGGCCAGGCCGCCTTCTCCGGGATCGTGTACTTGACGTCGGCCAGCTTCAGCGCCACATGGTTCGGGTTGCCGCTCGGGTTGATCTTCGCGCCCGAGCGGAGCTTGCCGCCGTCGATGTCGGCGAGCGCGCCGGTGACCCGGGAGGCGTCCTGGGACTGGTCGTACGCCTTGTCCGCCTTGTTGTACGCGGTGGTGAAGTCCGTCAGCGCCCGCGCCGCCTCCCCCTGTGTCGCCGTGGGGACGATCTCCAGGTCGCCGCGGACCACTACGCACCCGCTCGCCGTCAACGACAGCGCGGTCACCGCCGTCGTCACCAGCGCGCCACGGCCGTACGAGCGAAGTCCGAGGAACCTCCCGCGTGTACGAACCGGACGAACCTCACGAAGCCTTTGTGGGCTCCGAACCTCGCGCACCCTGCTCATCAGGAATCTTCACCTTCCCCTTCCCGGAGGCGAACCCTACCGGGGCGAGGAACAGCGCGAGCGTCGGGATCAGGTAGAGGAGCCAGACCGTGACTTGGAGGACGGTCGGGTCGGGCTGGAAGTTGAAGACGCCCTTCAGGAGCGTGCCGTACCAGCTGTCCGGCGGGATCGTCCCCGTGATGTCGAACGCCTTGTCCGTCAGGCCGGGCAGGAAATCGGCCTCCTGGAGGTCGTGGAAGCCGTACGCGAGGACGCCGGCCGCGACCACGACGAGCATGCCGCCGGTCCAGGTGAAGAACTTGGCGAGGTTGATGCGCAGGGCGCCCCGGTAGAACAGCCAGCCGAGCACGACCGCCGTCGCCAGGCCCAACAGGACGCCGATCAGCGGGCCCTCGGTGCCGTCGCTCGACGCCCGCACCGACGTCCACACGAACAGCGAGGTCTCCAGGCCCTCCCGGCCCACCGCGAGGAAGGCGGTCGCCACGAGCGCGCCCGTGCCCATCTGCAGGGCCGCGTCCAGCTTGCCGTGCAGCTCGGCCTTCAGATGGCGGGCCGTACGCCGCATCCAGAAGACCATCCAGGTCACCAGGACCACCGCGATGAGCGACAGGGAGCCGCCGAGCGCCTCCTGCGCCTTGAACGTCAGCTCCTGGGAGCCGAATTCGAGGACGCAGCCGAACGCGAGGGCCAGTCCGACGGCGACCGCGATGCCTATCCAGATGGGCTTCAGGGCGTCCCGGCGGTCCGTCTTCACCAGATACGCGATGAGGATGCAGACGACGAGACTGGCCTCCAGGCCCTCCCGCAGACCGATCAGATAGTTCGCGAACACGGCCTAGGCCCCCTTCGAAGACGTCTGTGAACCCGAAGACGTCTGTGAACCCGAAGACGTCTGTGACGACGTCGAGAACAGCGCCCGGCCCCACCAGTCGTCCGCGTCCCGGACGCCCGGCGGCACCGCGAAGATCGCCGAACCCACGTGCTGGATGTACTCGTTGAGCGCGTCCGTGGCCAGATTGCGCTGGACCGGGATGAACCCCGTCCGCACGTCACGCTGGTAGGCGAGGAAGAACAGGCCCGCGTCCAGGCGGCCGAGCCCGTCCGTGCCGTCGGTGAAGGAGTAGCCGCGGCGCAGGAGCGTCGCCCCGTCGTTGGAGTCGGGGTGCGCGAGCCGTACGTGCGCGTCCGGCAGCATCGCCTTCAGGAACGGCTCGTCGCGCTCCTTCGCCTTGCCGACCGGCGCGCCCTCACCCTTGTCGCGGCCGAAGATGTCCTCCTGCTCCTGCAGCGAGGTACGGTCCCAGGTCTCGATGTGCATGCGGATGCGCCGGGCGACGAGGTACGAGCCGCCGGTCATCCAGGCCGAGTTCGCGTCGACGTCCTTCTCGCCCACCCACACGAACTTCTTCAGCCGGGCAGTCTCGGTGCCCGCGATGTTGCGGGTGCCGTCCTTGAACCCCATGAGGTTGCGCGGGGTCTGCGCCTCGGGCGTGGTCGACGAGGTCTTCCCGAACCCGAGCTGGGACCAGCGCACCGACACCTTGCCGAAGCCGATGCGGGCGAGGTTGCGGATGGCGTGCACCGCGACCTGCGGATCGTCGGCGCAGGCCTGGACGCACAGGTCGCCGCCGCTGCGGGCCCTGTCCAGGTTGTCACCGGCGAACTGCGGCAGGTCCACCAGCGCCTCGGGCCGCTGCCCCGCCAGCCCGAACCGCTCGAACAGCGACGGCCCGAAGCCGATGGTCAGCGTCAGCCGGGACGGCTTCAGCCCCAGCGCCTCCCCGGTGTCGTCCGGCGGGGCCTCCGCCAGACCGCCGTACGCGCCGTCGCCGACCGCCTTCCCGGCGGTCATCCGGCGCGCGGCGGCCGTCCAGTCCTTCAGCATGGCCACGAACTCGGCGCGGTCGTCCGTCTCCACGTCGAACGCGGCGAAGTGCAGCCGGTCCTGCACGGGTGTGGCGATACCGGCCTGGTGGGTGCCGTGGAAGGCGACGGCCGCCCCGGCGGTGGGGGCCGCGTCGTCGCCGGTGCGTGCCGCGGCGACCGCGCCGCCGGCCGCGGCGGCACCGAGCGCGAGCCCGGCACCGCCCCAGCCGATCAGCGCACGCCTCGACGGGGTACGGGGGTTCTCCGACGGGGTACGGGGGGCGGGGGAGTCCTCGGCGGTCATCGTTACTTCACCACGGCTGCCGCGAGCTGCGACAGCGGCTCGGCGAGCGCGTTCACCGCGTCCGACAGCTCCTTGCGCTCCGCCTTGCCGACCTTGTCGTAGGAGACGAAGTCGTATCCCGTCTTGTCCGCGCGGTACTTGTCGAGCAGCGTGTTCAGCGCCGCGAACTGCTCGTCGAGTTCCTTCGTCAGCTCCGGGTCGTTCTCGGCGGCGACGGACTTCAGCAGCCCGTACGACTCCTCGGCCCCCTCGACGTTCGCCTTGAAGTCGACGAGGTCGGTGTGCGAGTAGCGCTCCTCCTCGCCGGTGACCTTGCCGGTGGCGACCTCGTCGAGGAGTTCCTTGGCGCCGTTGGCCATGGATGTCGGGGTGATCTCGGCCTTGCCGACCCGCTTCTGCCAGTCCTCCAGGTCCGTCACCAGCTGGTCTGCCAGCTCGGAGTCGCGGTCGGTGAGCTTGCCGTCCTGCCAGAGCGAGCGCTCCAGGCGGTGCCAGCCGGTCCAGTCCTTCTCCAGGTCCTGCCCCTCCTCGAGACCGTCCTCGCGCAGGTCGACCTTCGGGTCGATGTCACCGAAGGACTCGGCGACCGGCTCGGTGCGCTCCCAGCCGATACGGGAGGGCGCGTACGCCTTCTTCGCGGCCTCGACGTCCCCGTCCTTGACGGCCTCGGCGAACACCTTCACCAGCGGGATCGTCTCGTCGGCCTGGGCCTGCGCGTACTTGCGGTACGAGGCGACGGCCTTGTCGAGCCGGGGATCGCGCTCGGCGACCTTGCCGCTGCCGGTGGCCTTGACGTCCTGCCGGATGCCGTCGCCCTTCATGCCGGGCTTGCAGGCGATCTGGTAGTCGCCCTCCTTCACCTCGGCGGTGACCTTCTGCTTGGTGCCGGGCCCGATGTTCTCGCGCTCGGTGACCACGCGGTCGTCCGGGAAGAGGAGGTAGACCTCGGTGACCTTGGAGCCCTTGTTCTCGATGTCCAGCTCGACGTGTCCCGCCGGGAACTCCTTCTTCGACACCTCGCACTCGGTGTCGGTCGCGGTCACCGCGATGGCCCCGTCCGCGCCCGCACTGCTCTTCTCGGTGCAGCCGGTGACGGCGGTCAGGGCCGCCACGGTCGCGGCGGCGGTCACGACGGAGAGTCTGAGGGGGCGCATTTCGGCTCCAAGGGAGTACACAGGGGACACACAGATAAGGTGAGGCTGCCCAAAGTTATCTGAGGCTTACCTCACCAATCGCTGTACTCCCAGTGAAGCCCTCTCCTCGGAGCCGTACGAGCACGGCCCGATCACGGTGGCTCAAAACAGCCCTCATGGTCCGGTCAAGAGCGGGTAAAGAGGCCCATTTCGCGGTCAAGAACCCCGTTTCGGCGTGATCAGGACATCACCGGTCCGCGGATGCGGGAACACCTCGACCGGCTGCCGGTACACCTCCGACAACAACTCCTCCTCGAAGACCCCGGCCGGCGGCCCGTCCGCCGCGATCCGCCCGTCCCGCAGCACCGCCACCCGGTCCGCGTACGCCGCCGCCAGCCCCAGGTCGTGCAGCACGACGACCACCGCGTCCCCGGCCCGCGCCCGCGCCCGGCACACCCGCAGCACCAGCTCCTGATGCCGCAGGTCCAGCGCGGCCGTCGGCTCGTCCAGCATCAGCAGCGGCGCCCGCTGGGCGAGCACCCGCGCCAGCGCCACCCGGGCGCGCTCGCCGCCGCTCAGCGCGGAGAAGGGCCGGGCCGCGAACCCGGTGACCTCGGTGACGGCCATCGCCTCGGCCACGGCTGTGTCGTCGGAGTCTTCCTCGTCGGACACGTCCGGCTGCCGTGCCCAGGGCGCCCGGCCCATCCGTACGACCTCCTCCACCGTGAACGGGAACGACAGCGCCGCCGACTGCGGCAACACCGCCCGCCGCAGCGCGAGTTCGGGCGCCGACCACTCGCCCACCGGCCGCCCGTGCACCCGTACGACCCCGCCGTCCACCGGCAGATCCGCCGCCAGAGCACCCAGCAGCGTCGACTTCCCGGCCCCGTTCGGCCCGACCAGCGCCAGCACCTCACCGGCACGCGCGGCGATGGACACCCCGTGGAGCACCTCCTGGGCGCCGAGCCTGACGGTGACGTCCTGGGCCTCGGCGAGGACGTCACCGGGGGCGGACGGGGCCGGGGGAGTGGGGATGCCGGAACCGAGCCGCGCCCTGAGAAGCCCTCTGAGGTACCCGGTGCCCGTTCTGGACGTCATGCCCAGCCTCCCTGCTTGCGGCGGGTCCTGCGGAGCAGCCAGAAGAAGAACGGGCTGCCGATCAGGGCGGTGAGGACGCCGAGGGGGAGTTCGGCGGGCTGGACGATCGTGCGGGCGGCGAGGTCCGCCGCCAGCAGGACGACCGCCCCGGCGAGCGCGCTGCCCGGGATCAGGAACCGGTGTCCCGGCCCGGCCGCCATCCGCAGCAGATGCGGGATGACGAGCCCGACGAACCCGATGACCCCCGACACGCTCACGGCGGCGGCGGTCAGCAGCGCGACGACCAGGATCAGCACGACCCGCAGCCGCTCCACGTCCACCCCGAGATGCCGCGCCGGCCGCTCACCCAGCGCGAGCAGGTCCAGCTTCCGCGCGTGGAAGGGCGCCACGGCCAGCCCGATCACCGCGCACGGCAGCACGGCCAGCACCTTCGGCCACGTCGACTGCGCGAGCGAGCCCAACTGCCAGAAGGTGATCTGGTTGACGGCCGCGGTGTCCTCCGCCAGGAAGATGAACAGCCCGATCGTGGCCCCCGCGAACGCGTTCACCGCGATCCCGGTGAGGATCAGCGTCACGACCTCCGTACGCCCGCCCGACCGGGACAACGCGTACACCACGAAGACGGTGATCAGCCCCGCGACGAACGCGAACACCGACACCGTCCAGTTCCCGAGGAACGTGATCCCGAACGCGATCGTCGCGACCGCGCCCACCGCCGCGCCCAGCGAGACCCCGATGACACTCGGCTCCGCCAGCGGGTTCCCGAAGATCCCCTGCATCAGCGCCCCCGCGCACCCGAGCGACGCCCCGATCAGCAACGCCAGCACGATCCGAGGGAACCGCACGTTCCACAGCACCGACTCGGGAACGCGTTCGAGCTCCGCCCCGCCGAGCCCGATCCGGTGGACGACCGAGGAGATCACGTCACCGGTGGGGATCGGATAGGCCCCGAGTCCACCGGCGACGGGGACCAGGGCGAGGAGGGCGACAACGAGGCCGACGGTGAGGAGGAGGGGGGCGCGCCGGCGGGCGGGGGCGGAGGGGCGGGACCTGTCGGCCCATGCCGCCTCACCCGCCTCCGCTTCGCCCACCTCCGCCGTGCCTGCCTCCGCCTTGCCCGCCTCCGCGGGCCCGTCGGATCTCTCCGGCTCAACCGGCTTGTCCAGTACGGTCACTTGGTCCTCTCAGGGATGGGATCGGCGTTGTTCGATCACTGTCCGGCGGTGCGGTGACCTGGTACGACCCGGGGCCCGGTTGATGTTTCAATGCGGGGGTGACCGACTTCGATGTGCTGCGGGTGTTCTGCGGACCCCGCGGGGGATACGGCAAAGAACTGGGCGTCGTCCGCGAGGGCTCCGTGATGCCCGACCGTGCCGAGCGCCAGGAGTTCGCCGCCAAACTCGGCTTCAGCGAGACCGTGTTCGTGGACGACCCCGAGCGCGGTGTCATCGACATCTACACCCCCTCGCAGCGCCTGCCCTTCGCCGGATACCCGTGCGTGGGCGCGGCCTGGCTGCTCGACGTACCCGAACTGGTCACCCCGGCCGGTGTCGTCGGGGCCCGGCTGGACGGGGAGTTCAGCTGGATCGAGGCCCTGCCGGAGTGGGCCCCGCCCCGCACCTTTGTCCAGTACGCCTCCGCCGCCGAGGTCGACGACCTGCGCGTCCCGCCGCCGGGCGAGCGAAGCGAGATGGGGGTCCCCCCGGACGGAGTCCGGGGGAGGATCTACGCCTGGGCCTGGGAGGACGAAGCCGCCGGCCGTATCCGCGCCCGAGCCTTCCCCGGCCGCGACGACGGAATCGACGAGGACGAGGCCACCGGCGCGGCGGCCCTGCAACTGACCGCCCAGCTGGGCCGTGCCCTGAACATCATCCAGGGCGCGGGTTCCCAGATCCTGACGGCCCCGCAGCCGCACGGGTGGGTGGAGGTCGGAGGGCGGGTGTTCCTGGAGCGGTGAGGGAACCGGCGGAGCGGTGAGGGCGCCGACGGGCGTCCCTTGATCGGGGCGCAGCCCCATCCAAGGGGCGCGGGGAACTGCGTGACCAGCCCCCACCACCCGCAGCAGACAACCGCCCCCACAAGCGCGGCCCTCACGCGCTCAACGGAAACTCCTCACCCAAACCAAGAAAGACCGCGGTGTTGAGCGCGAACGCCCGCTTGCACTCACTCACGATCCGCTGCTTCTCCAGATCATCGGCCCGCACCCGGTCCAGCAGCTCCCGATACCCCCGCTTGAACGCGGCCGGGTTGGTGATCTCCTCGAAGACATAGAACCGGACCCCGTCGCCCTTCCTGGCGAAGCCCCACGTCTTCTCGGCCCGGTCCCGGATGATCTGCCCGCCGGAGAGATCACCGAGGTACCGCGTGTAGTGGTGGGCCACATAACCGCCGGCCCAGGTGCGCGCGCACTCGGCGACCCGCGCCGCGTACTCCTCGGTCGCCGGCAGCGCCGAGAGCGTCGAGCGCCAGCCGGGGCCGCGCAGATGCTCCAGGTCCCGCTCCAGCGCGGGCAGCCGCATCAGCTCGGGCTGGACGAACGGCCCGGCGACCGGGTCACCGGCCAGCCCCGGCGCGGCGCTCTCCAGCGCCTCGTACACGAACCACAGCTGCTCGGTGTACCGCGTGTACGCCTCGACGCCGAGTTTGCCGCCCAGCATGTCGCCCATGAACGTCGTGGACTCCGCCTCGGTGTGCTGCTCGTGCGAGGCGGTGCGGATGAGCGTGGAGAACGCCGTGTCCGATGTGACCGACGCGTTCATGAAGGCCTCCGGTGCCGAAGTGAGGAAGACGAGAAGCTGACGCCATTTTCTATGGTTAGGCTTACCTAAGTCAACAGGTTCCCGACCCCCTGTCGGTAAAACGGTACCCCGAATCCCCACCGGCCCCACATGGAATCCGCGCAACGGTCCGCGCAACGAAAAGCCCGCCGTGCGGCCGGAACCGAAGGCGGGCTGTCTCGTGGCGACGAATGACGTGGAACTACGGCAGCGTGAGGATCTCCGCGCCGGTCTCCGTCACCACCAGCGTGTGCTCGAACTGGGCGGTGCGCTTGAGGTCCTTGGTGACGACCGTCCAGCCGTCGTCCCACATGTCGTAGTCGTGCGACCCGAGCGTCAGCATCGGCTCGATCGTGAACGTCATCCCGGTCTGGATCACCGTGGTGGCGTGCGGGGAGTCGTAGTGCGGGACGATCAGCCCGGAGTGGAACGACGAGTTGATCCCGTGCCCGGTGAAGTCGCGCACGACCCCGTACCCGAACCGCTTCGCGTACGACTCGATGACCCGCCCGATGATGTTGATCTGCCGACCGGGCCTGACCGCCTTGATGGCGCGGGCGAGGGACTCCCGGGTCCGCTCGACGAGCAGCGACGACTCCTCGTCGACGTCCCCCACCAGATAGGTGGCGTTGTTGTCGCCGTGGACGCCGCCGATGTACGCCGTCACGTCCAGGTTGACGATGTCGCCGTCGCGCAGCACGGTCGAGTCGGGGATGCCGTGGCAGATGACCTCGTTGACCGAGGTGCACAGCGACTTGGGGAAGCCCCGGTAGCCGAGCGTCGACGGGTAGGCCCCGTGGTCGCACATGTACTCGTGCGCGACCCGGTCCAGTTCGTCCGTGGTGACCCCGGGCGCGATGTGCTTCGCCGCCTCGGCCATCGCCCTAGCCGCGATCCGGCCGGCGATCCGCATCGCCTCGATGGTCTCGGGCGTCTGCACCTCCGGCCCGGTGTACGGAGTCGGGGCGGGCTTGCCCACGTACTCGGGTCGGCGGATGTTTCCCGGGACGGGGCGGGTGGGGGAGAGCTTCCCCGGTGCGAGCAGCGACTGGCCAGACATGCCAGCGAGTTTAACCAGCGTTGGTGGGGGACCATGCAGGTGACGACTGGAGAAGGGAACTCAGGTCATGCCCCTGTTCAAGCGGCGTACGGTCGGCAAGCCCGGCGAGTGGTTCTACTGCCTGGAGCACAAGAAGGTCGAAGAGGGCCCCGACTGCCCCGGCAAGGACCGCATGGGCCCCTACGCCTCCCGCCAGGACGCCACCCGAGCCATGGAAACGGCCCAGGAACGCAACGCGGAATGGGAAACCGACCCCCGCTGGCACGACGCCCCGGCGTCCCGCCCGGACGACGACTGACCCGCCCCGGCGTCAAAGACGACACTCCCCGCGCCCCGCCCTTCCCGCGCCCCGCCTTTCCCGGGGTCCGCCTTTCCCGGGGTCCGCCTTCCCCGGGCCCTCCCCTCCCGGCAGCCGCCGACGGCGCTCAGCCCCCACGGGAGACCCGCACCTGCCACTCGGCAGCCACCGGCGGTACGGGTGGAAAGCGGGGGCGGGCGGAGTCGCGGCCCGCAGAGGCCGTCGCGGGCCCACGGGAGACCTGCACCTGCCACTCGGCAGCCACCGGCGGTGCCGGTGGGAAGCGGGGGCGGGCGGAGTCGCGGCCCGCAGAGGCCGTCGCGGGCCCACGGGAGGCCCGGACTTGTCAGCCGGGAGTGACGGGCGGGCCGTCTGGGAAAGTCCCCCGCCGCTCACGCAACCGCGCCGCATGCTCGTTCGTCCGCACGTCGTAGGACATCAGCTGCGGCAGGCACAGCGCCAGCAACCCCACCGCCCCCACGCACAGCACCCCACCGGCCCACACGGACGCCCGTACGGACGTCCACGCCGCCATGCCCCCGGCCCGCACCTGCCCCAGCTGAGGCCCGACGGAGTACGACAGCAACTCGATCCCCGCCAGGCGCCCCCGCAACTCGTCCGGAATGGTCTGATTCCACATCGCGGCCCGGAAGATCCCGCTGACCATGTCGAACGCACCCCCCAGCACCAGGAACGCCAGCACCAGCCACACATCCCGCACCAGCCACACATCCCGCACCAGCCCCGCCGCCATCACCGACAGCCCCCACAACGCCGCCGCCAGCACCACCATCCGCCCGTGCCGATGCACCCGGGACGTCCACCCACTCGTCAACGTCACCAGCAACGCCCCCGCGGGCAACGCCGCGTACATCAGCCCCAGCGACCACTCCGCGTCCAACTCGTCCGCGAGGAACGGCAGCAGGGCCAGCGGCATCGCCAGAAACATCGCGGCGAGATCGACGGCGTACGTACCGAGCAGTTCCTTGCGGCTCCACGCGTACCGCGCCCCCTCCGCGATGGACCGCAACGACGGTCTCGCCGCCTCGTGCGACGCGGGGGAGGGGGAGAGTCCCACGGCCAGCGCGACGGACGCCACGAAGGTCGCGAGGTCCGCCGCGTACGCCCAGCCGAGCCCCGCGTAGGCCACGACGACACCAGCGAGGGCCGGCGCGGCGACGCCGCCCACCGTCCAGCGGAGCGAGTTGAGCGAGGCGGCGGCCGGCAGATGCTCGTGCGGGACGATACGGGGGACGATCGAGTCCAGGGCCGGCCGCTGGACCGCGACCAGCGCGGACGACAGGGCGGCCACCAGGTACAACGGCCACACCAGCGGCTCCGGCAGCAACGCGTTCACCAGCAGCCCCGCGCACAGAAGCCCCTGCCCGGCCTCGCTCCACAGGATCAGCGCCCGCTTGTCCAGGGCGTCGGCAAGGGCCCCGCCGTACAGCCCGAACACGATCAGCGGCACGAGTTCGACCGCCCCGATCGCCCCGACCGCCACCACCGACCCGGTCAGCTCCTTCATCTGCACCGGCAGCGCCACGAACGTCAGAAAACTCCCGAAGTTCGTGATCAGCCCCGCCACCCACAACCGCCGAAAGTCCCTGGACACCCGCCACGGCGCGAGATCGGGAAGCAACGCGAGCAGCCGAGACCCGGGCACGGGCGCGGTCACAGGTGCGGAAGTATCAGCGGAAGTATCAGCGGAAATATCGGCGGAAGAGTCATGGGAAGAGGCCACGAGGGGCCATGCTCAGCCGCCCCCACCCCTGGAGCAACCGCTTTTCCACCGGCCCCGCCGATTCCGGCCGAGCCACGACGATTCGCTCCCGGCCCGCTTGCGGTGACCCGCCCTGCCGAAGGCAGCTCACCGGGGCGAGTCGGGTGGGTGGGTGGGCAGAAGGGCAGTCACCAGCGCGGCGGAGGCGGGGACGTCGGAGCGTCGGTGAGGCGGGAGAGACGGTCACGGAGGCGGCGGGGCCCTCTCGGGGCGGGGAGCGCGTTTGCAGCCCGCCGCCGTACGACACCACGGAACCCCGCAACGCCCCCGCGAACCGCCGCGTGGCCCCCAGCCACTCGGTCCCGGCGAGCACCTCACGCAACAACGCGACCCGCACGGCATCCATGCGCCCGCATCCTGCCGCAACCGGCCACTCGTGACCCGGTGTTCACCCCGAATTAGCCCGAGCCGGGCACCCACGCCGAACCAGCACTGCGAACCAGCACTCCGAACCGCCCCCCACCTCAGGAGCCCCCAGTGACCCCGACCCCCACGCCCGAGACCAGCACTCCCTTCCGCGCAGGCCGCGAGGGCTACGCCAGCTTCCGGATCCCGGCGGTCGTCGTCACCCGCTCCGGCGACCTGCTCGCCTTCTGCGAGGGACGGGTCGGCGGCCGGGAGGACTTCGGCAACATCGACCTCGTGGTGAAGCGGTCGACGGACGGCGGCCGGACCTGGGGCCCGCTACAGGTCGCCGCCAGGAACGGCGACGCCCTCGCGGGCAACCCCGCCCCCGTCGTCCTCGACACCGGCCGGATCCTGCTGGTCCACGTCCGCAACGCCGCCCACGCCACCGAGGACGCCATCCGGCGCGGTGCCGTGAGCGCGGCGGACGGGCGCAGGGTGTGGGTGCAGCACAGCGACGACGAGGGGGCGACCTGGGCAAGCCCCCGGGAGATCACCGAGCAGACCAAGAAGCCCGAGTGGCGGTGGTACGCCACCACGCCCGGCCACGCGCTCCAGCTCTCCACCGGCCGCGTCGTCGTCCCCGCCAACCACTCCCTCCCACCCGCCGGCGCGGACAACGGCACGGAGGGCAAGTACAACGGCGGGCACTGCCTGCTGAGCGACGACGCGGGCGCCACCTGGCGCATCGGCTACGTCGACGACAACACCGACGGCTACGTCAACGCCAACGAGACCACCGCCACCGAACTCCCCGACGGCCGCGTCTACTTCAACACCCGCAACGACTCCCCGGCCCCCGGCACCCGCGCCGACGCCCACTCCACCGACGGCGGCGAGAGCCTGGTCAAGCCGTTCCGGCCGCAGGCGGGCATCGTCGGCCCGGTCGTCGAGGGCAGCGTCCTCCAGCTCCGCGACCCCGACCTGCTCCTCTACTCGGGCCCGGCCGACCCCGGCTTCCGCGCCCTGATGACCGTCCGCGCCAGCACCGACCACGGCGTCACCTGGCGCCCCGTACACACCGTCGACGGCCTGCCCGCCGCGTACTCCGATCTCGTACGCGTCGACGAGGACACCGTCGGACTGCTCTACGAGACGGGCGACTTCAGCGCGTACGAGACGATCACCTTCCGCCGTGTCCCGATCACGGGCCTCGCCTGAGCCGCCCGGACGCCCGTGACCGCGCTCACCTCACCGCCACCCGCGACGGGCACGCACGTAAAGTCGGCCCATGACCTCTACTGACAGTGCACAGCAGCCTGCACAGCAGCCCACCGCGAAGGCCCCGGCCAAGGACCCCTGGGACCTGCCGGACGTGTCGGGGCTCGTCGTCGGCGTGCTCGGCGGCACCGGGCCGCAGGGCAAGGGCCTCGCCTACCGCCTTGCCAAGGCCGGCCAGAAGGTGATCATCGGGTCGCGGGCGGCCGACCGTGCGCGGGGCGTCGCCGGGGAGCTCGGACACGGCGTCGAGGGCGCCGACAACGCCGAGACCGCCCGCCGCAGCGACATCGTGATCGTCGCGGTGCCGTGGGACGGGCACGGCAAGACCCTCGAATCGCTGCGCGAGGAACTGGCCGGCAAGCTCGTCGTCGACTGCGTCAACCCGCTCGGCTTCGACAAGAAGGGCGCCTACGCGCTGAAGCCGGAGGAGGGCAGCGCCGCCGAGCAGGCCGCCGCCCTGCTGCCGGACTCGCGTGTCACCGCCGCCTTCCACCACCTCTCCGCCGTCCTCCTCGAAGACCCGGAGATCGAGGAGATCGACACGGATGTGATGGTCCTCGGCGAGGAGCGCGCGGACGTCGAGATCGTGCAGGCGCTGGCGGGCCGTATCCCCGGCATGCGGGGCATCTTCGCCGGCCGGCTGCGCAACGCCCACCAGGTCGAGTCCCTGGTCGCCAACCTGATCTCCGTGAACCGTCGCTACAAGGCCCACGCGGGCATCCGCATGACGGACGTGTAGCCGACGTGTAGCCGAGGCGCGTACGCCCTCGGGCATGGGGGACACTGGACGCCGTATCGCCTCGTCCGACCGCCCTTCCAGGAGCCGACCCCCATGCCCCGCCTCGCCCTCTACGCCCTCATTGTCTGTCTCCTCGCGACCACCGCGGCAGTGGTCTCCTTCAGCCGGGGCAGCTGGCTGGGTGTCGTGTGGGTGCTGATGGCCGGCCTGTCGTCCAACATGACCTGGTACTACGCGCGGAAGGCCAAGCAGCAGCGCCGGTCCGCCACCGGCTGAACCGCCGAGGCCGTCTCATCCGTCACATCCCGGTGAGACAGATGTCGCTGTCCTCGCGCCAGAAGCGGTAGAGCCAGTAGCCGCAGTCGGAGAGCTGGTCCTCGATCCCCAGGCCCCGCATGAACGCGTCGATCACGTCCCAGAACACCCCGTTGACCGCCGGGATCCACAGCACCGCGAAGACGAGCAGCAGGCCGAAGGGCGCGAGCGGCTCCACCTGGCGGCGGATCTTGTACGACAGCCAGGGCTCGATGACGCCGTAGCCGTCCAGGCCGGGCACCGGCAGGAAGTTCAGGATCGCCGCCGTGACCTGGAGCATCGCGAGGAAGGCGAGGGCGAAGAGGAAGGCCGCCGGCACACCGTCCGTGACGCCCAGCCAGAAGGGCGCGGTGCAGACGGCCGCGAACAGGACGTTCGTCAGCGGGCCCGCCGCCGAGATCAGACTGTGCTTCCATCGGCCCTGGATACGACCGCGCTCGATGAACACCGCGCCACCGGGCAGACCGATACCACCCATGATCACGAAGACGACGGGCAGCACGATGCTGAGCAGGGCGTGCGTGTACTTCAGCGGGTTGAGGGTGAGATAGCCCTTGGCGCCGATGGAGATGTCGCCGCTGTGCAGGGCGGTGCGGGCGTGGGCGTACTCGTGCAGACACAGCGAGACGATCCACGCGGACGTCGCGAACAGGAAGACGGCCAGTCCGGGCTGCTCGGCGAACCCGGTCCACGTGGCCCATCCCGTGACCGCCATGACGGCCACGATCCCCATGAAGACGGGGCTGATCCTCCGGTCGCTCCGGCGGGACGCGGCGGTGGTCATGGGGCTCCTCAAACTCTCGGCGGACCGCCGACACCTCGTCGACGGCCCGTCTGGTGTGTGCCGACGAAGTGTCGATCACTCGAATGGACTGCCCGACGGTACCGGGCGTATGCCGAAAACGTCTCGCGATGCCCTCCTGGTTCCTAGGAAGGTGGGGGCGAACGGTCGGCGGTCGTACGGGAGCGTCCGACTCGATGTACCGGACACACGAACCCGACTCCGACGGAGACAATGGACCCCGTGCGCTACCGCATCCTCGGCACCACCCAGGCACTGCAGTCCGACGGCACCCCCGTCCCCGTCGGGGGTGCCCGGCTGCGCGCCCTGCTGACCGTGCTCGCGCTGCGGCCGGGGCGTACGGTGCCCGCGACCGCGCTCGTCGACGAGGTGTGGGCCGACGATCCGCCCGCCGACGCGCCGGGCGCGCTGCAGGCGCTGGTCGGCCGGCTGCGCAGGGCGCTGGGCCCGGACGCGGTCGCATCACTGCACGGCGGCTATCGCCTCGCGGCGGCCCCGGACGACATCGACCTGCACCGCTTCGAACGCCTCGCGGACGAGGGCGCCCGCGCGCTCGCCGACGGCGACCCGGCCAAGGCCGCCGACGTCCTCGACGACGCGCTCGCCCTCTGGCAGGGCCCGCCCCTCGCCGACCTCCCCGACCGCGCCGCCGAGGCCGCCCGCTGGGAGGCCCGCCGCCTCGACGCCCACCGCGCCCGTCTCACCGCCGCCCTCACCCTGGGCCGCCCCGACACCGCCCTCCCCGACCTCACCGCCCTCTGCGACACCCACCCCCTCGACGAACCCCTCCAGTCCCTCCGCCTCCGCGCCCTACGCGACACCGGCCGCTCCGCCGAGGCCCTCGCCGCCTACGAAGAACTCCGCACCCTCCTGGCAGACCGCCTGGGCACGAGCCCGGGCCCGGCCCTACGCAGCCTCCACGAAGACCTGCTGAACTCCGACGGGGCCGAGCCCCGTCAGGGGCGCGGGGAACTGCGCGACCAGCCTCCACTCACCGGCATCCGAACAACGCCCCTACCCGGGCCGCACCCCCACCCCCCCCCCCCCCCGGGCAACCTCCGCGCCCGCCTTACCTCCTTCGTGGGCCGCGACACCGACATCGACACCATCCGAGACGACCTCACCACCACCCGCCTGGTGACGCTCCTGGGCCCGGGCGGCGCAGGCAAGACCCGCCTCTCCCAGGAGGCCGGCGAGGCAGTCGCCGAGGCCATGCCGGACGGCATCTGGCTCGCCGAACTCGCCCCCGTCGACGACCCGGCGAACGTCCCGGAGGCAGTCCTCACCGCCCTCGGCGCCCGCGAGACCGTCCTGAGAGGCGCCGGCGCCGAGGAGATGCGCGTCGCGGCCGACCGCCAGGACGACCCGCTGGCCCGCCTCGCCGAACACTGCGCCGGACGCCGCATGCTGCTGATCCTCGACAACTGCGAACACGTCGTGGACGCCGCCGCCCACCTCGTGGACCATCTCCTCCAGCGGTGCCCGGCGCTGACCGTACTCGCCACCAGCCGCGAACCCCTAGGCATACCGGGGGAGTTGGTACGCCCCGTGGAACCGCTGACGGAACCCCACGCGTTGCGTCTGCTCGCCGACCGGGGAGCCGCCGCCCGGCCCGGCTTCACCGTCGCCGCCGACCCGGACGCCGCCGCCGAGATCTGCCGCCGCCTCGACGGACTCCCCCTCGCCATCGAGCTGGCGGCAGCCCGGCTACGCATGTTGACGCCCCGTCAGATCGCCGACCGCCTCGACGACCGCTTCCGGCTGCTCACCTCCGGCAGCCGTACCGTCCTGCCCCGGCAGCAGACCCTGCGCGCGGTCGTCGACTGGTCCTGGGAGCTGCTCGACGAGGACGAACGGTACGTACTGCGGCGGCTGTCGGTGTTCGCGGGCGGCTGCGACCTGGCCGCCGCCGAGGCCGTCTGCGGTCCCGCCGCGCTGGAGGCGCTCGGCTCGCTCGTCGACAAGTCCCTCGTCGTAGCGGCCCCTTCGGCGGGCACGGGCACGGGCACGGGCACGGGCGCGGGCGGCGAGATGCGCTACCGGCTCCTGGAGACCGTCGTCGAGTACGCCGGCGAACGGCTCGACGAGACGGGCACCCGCCCCGCCGCCGAACGCGCGCATCTCACGTACTACCGCGAACTCGTCCGTGCCACCGACCCGTTGCTGCGCGGCGCCGGCCAGCGCGCCGCGATCGAGCTGCTGGAGCTGGAGTACGAGAACATCCGCACCGCCCTCAGGCACACCGTCGCCGAGCGGGACGAGCAGGAGGCGCTCTGTCTGACGCTGTCACTGTGCTGGTACTGGCAGATGCGCGATCTGAAGACCGAGGCCCGGCACTGGTCCGCCCAGGTCAAGGAGCTCGGCCCGGACCCCTTCACCGCGCCCTCCCGCCCCGTCCCGGACCTGCGCGGACGCGCCGTCGACAGCCCGCCGCCGATGAGCCCGGAAGTGCTCGACGAGGCCCGGCGCGGGGTGCACCTCGTCCATCTGGCCTGCATGGACATGGAGTTGCCCGCCTGGCAGACCTCCGAGGCCCAGGAGAAGCTGCAGGTCATCAGCGCGACCTATGACCCGGGCCAGCCGCAGACCTGCCGCTTCCCCGGTTTCATGTGGTTCTACGCCGTCCTGCTGACCGGTGACATGGACCGGCTGCGCGCCATCCTCGACGCCAGCATCCGCACCTGCCGCGAACTCGGTTTCACCTGGGAACTGGCGCAGACCCTGCAGATGCGGGCCAACATCCTCGCCAACCGCAGCGACTGGGCGGGCGACGCCATCACGGACGCCGACGAGTCACTGGAGATCTTCGACCGGCTGGGGGACGCCTGGGGTGCCGCCGAGGCGCTCTCGGCGCGCGGCGAGTCCCTGGAACGCCAGGGCGAGTTCGCACTCGCCGCCGCGGACTTCGAGCGGGCCATCGAGTACGCCGAACGGCTCGGCGCCAACGCCCAGCTGGGGATGCTCGGCGTCCGGCTCGGCAGTGTGTACATCGAGGGGGGCGACGCGGAGCGTGGCGAGAAGATGCTGC
Source organism: Streptomyces sp. NPDC057474 (assembly GCF_042802555.1). Classification (NCBI taxonomy): domain Bacteria; kingdom Bacillati; phylum Actinomycetota; class Actinomycetes; order Kitasatosporales; family Streptomycetaceae; genus Streptomyces; species Streptomyces sp. NPDC057474. Next base: position 19,892 of record NZ_JBHVDX010000044.1, read on the forward strand.
TCGACGTGCTGGAGGCGGGGCGCCGCGCGGCCCGCGAGGCGGTGCCCACCGCCCGCCTCTTCCTGGCGGTCCGCCTCGGCCGCAGCGGGCGCCCGGCCGAGGCCCGGGAGCAGATCGCTCTGCTGCGTGAGGACTTCCACGCCGCCGACTTCGTGCTGTTCGCCGGGTTCGTCATCGGCGTCGAGGGCTGGCTGGAGATGGTGGACGGACGCCACGAGGAGGCGCTGCGGCTGATGCGCCGGGCGCTGGAGCGGAGCCTGGACCGGCTGTCCCGGATGGTCGCGCCCCATATGCCCGCCATCCACCTCGTGACCGCCGCCATCTCCACCGCGGGCGTCGACGACGGCGTCCGCGCCCTCGACGCGGCCCGGCTCCTCGGCGCCGCCGACGCGCTGCTGCCGCCCGGCCACTTCTCCAGCCCGATGGAGGTGGAGGTGCGCGCCAAGGCCGAGGCCGTGACCCGAGTCCTGCTGGACGACACGGAGTACGACAGGGCGTACGCCGAGGGCGGCGCCCTCACTCTGGAGGAGGCCGCCGCCCTCGTATGACCGCTGCCGCTGCCGCTGCCGTAGCCGTAGCCGTAGCCGTAGCCGTAGTTGTCGTACGGCCTCGCAGGTCAGCTCTTCTGTACGACTTCGCAGGTCAGCGACTCAGGGTCGGCTTCGCCGCCCGCCGTGGGGCGGGTAAATGGGACGCCGAACACCCCATAGCCCTTGATCAACACCGCGCCGCGGGGTGGCCGCGCAGGAGGCGGGGTCGGCTACCTGCGGTCTTGCCCGCGCCGGTTGGTATTCACGCGTCAGCTCTTCGTCTTGAACTTGTGGATCGCGATCGGGGCCATCACCGCCGTCAGGCCCACCGACCAGCCGAGCGTGACCAGCAGGTCGTGGGTGATCGGTCCGCCGGTCATCAGCCCGCGCGCGGCGTCCGCGAGGGACGACAGCGGGTTGTAGTCGGTGAAAACCTGCAGCCAGCCCGGCATGGACTGGGTCGGCGCGAAGATCGACGACCCGAACTGCAGCGGGAACAGCACCAGGAAGCCCATGGCCTGCACGGACTGCGCGTTCTTCATCGTCACGCCCAGCACCAGGAAGATCCACATCAGGGACGAGCCGAAGACGACGGCCAGGCCCACCGCGCCGAACAGCCCGGGCCAGCTGGTGATGTCGAAGCCGATGAGGACACCGACGGTCAGCAGGATGGTCGTGGCGACCAGCATGCGCAGCAGCTCGACGGAGATCTTCGCGAGCAGCACCGAGGACCGGCCGATGGGCAGGGACCGGAAGCGGTCCATGACGCCCTTCTGGAAGTCCTCGTTGAAGCCCGTGCCGACGCCCATGGCGATGTTCATGCCCATCATCGCCATCAGCCCCGGCACCACGTACTGCACGTACTGCTCCTGGCCGCCGCCCAGTGCCTGCCCGATGGAGCCGCCGAAGACGTACACGAAGAGCAGGGTGAACACGATCGGCATCAGGACCGCGTCGAACATCGACTCGGGGTCCTGCCGGATCCACAGCAGATTGCGCCGGACGAGCGCGCCGGTGTGCCGGGCATGGGCCCGCAGCCCGATCCGGCCGTCGGCCTCGACGGTCCCACCGGTCTCACCGGTCGTGGGTAGGGTTGCGGCGCTCATACGGCGACCTCTTCGTACGCGGGGGACGGGGCGGAGTCCTGCGACGCGCCGGTCTTGTGGCCGGTGAGCGACAGGAACACCTCGTCCAGGCTGGGCAGTTCGGTGCTGATCGAGGCGATGGTGACCCCGCGCGCGGTGATCGCGCCGACGACCGCGGTCAGCTGCTCGTCGCTGAGGATCGGCACGAGAAGGGTGCCGGTCTCGGGGTCCACGGTGGTCGTGGCGAGCCCGGTGATGCCCAGGCCGTCCAGCTCCCGGGCCAGTGGCCGCAGATGCACCGGATCGGCCGGCCGGAGCCGGAGCGTACGCCCGCCGACCTGGGCCTTCAGCTCCTCGATCCGGCCGCCCGCGATCACCTTCCCCTTGTCGATCACGGTCAGCTCGGAGGCCAGCTGCTCGGCCTCCTCCATGTACTGCGTGGTCAGCAGCACGGTCACGCCGTCGCCGACCATGCGCTTCACCTCGGTCCACACCTCGTTGCGCGTACGCGGGTCGAGGCCGGTCGTCGGCTCGTCCAGGTACAGCACGGCCGGGCTCCCGATCATGGACGCGGCCAGGTCGAGCCGCCGGCGCATACCGCCTGAGTACGTCGCCGCCGGGCGCCCGGCGGCGACGGTCAGCGAGAACCGCTCCAGCAGACCGGTGGCACGGCTCTTCGCCTCCTTCCGGGGCAGGTCGAGCAGCCGGCCGATCATGTACAGGTTCTCGAAGCCGGACAGCTTCTCGTCCACCGAGGCGTACTGGCCGGTCAGGCCGATCACCCGGCGGAGCTGGCGCGGCTGGCGTACGACGTCGTAGCCGGCCACCGTCGCCTGCCCCGCGTCGGGCGTGATCAGGGTGGACAGGCACCGCACGAGCGTCGTCTTGCCCGCCCCGTTCGGGCCGAGCACCCCCATCACCGTGCCTTCACGCACATCCAGGTCGACACCGTCCAGCGCCCTGGTCTCGCCGTAATGCTTGACCAGCCCCCGCACGGTGACAGCGCCCTTCGCGCCGCTGGCTTCCTTGTCGATTCGTGTCATGAGGACGACGGTCCCAGGCCCCACCGACAAACCACCGACAGTTCACCTACACGGCCGACAGCCCACCGACCCGCATCCGCCCACGCGCCCGAGGCGCCCCACCCCTCCCGCGTCACCACAAACAAAGCCGCAGCCCGCCGACGGGGGAAGATCGGCGGGCTGCAGTCGTACCGCAGTGGCTCAACGGCCCTCAGGGCCTAGTGAACGGAGTGCTCCTCCAGCGGGAACGTCCCGCCCACGACGTCCTCCGCGAACGCCTTCGCCGCGTCACCCATGACCGCACGCAGATCGGCGTACTGCTTCACGAACTTCGGCACCCGCCCGCCGGTCAGTCCCAGCATGTCGGTCCACACGAGGACCTGCGCGTCGGTCTCGGCGCCCGCGCCGATACCGACGGTCGGGATGTGCAGCACCCGCGTGACCTCGGCGGCCAGCTCCGCCGGAACCAGCTCCAGGACGACCGCGAACGCGCCCGCGTCCTGGACGGCCTTGGCGTCGCGCAGCAGCTGCTGCGCGGCCTCCTCGCCCCGCCCCTGCACGCGATAGCCCATCGCGTTGACGGACTGCGGGGTGAGGCCGATGTGGGCCATGACGGGGATGCCGGACTCGACCAGCAGCTCGATCTGGCGGTGGGACCGCTCGCCGCCCTCCAGCTTGACCGCGCCGACCCCGGCCTCCTTGACCAGCCGGGTCGCCGAGCGCAGCGCCTGCACCGGGCCCTCCTGGTAGGAGCCGAAGGGCAGGTCGCCGACGATCAGGGCACGGCTGGTGCCCCGTACGACGGCCGCGGACAGCATGGTCATCTCGTCGAGGGTGACGGGCACGGTCGACTCGTAGCCGAGGTGGCAGTTGCCCGCGGAGTCGCCGACGAGCATGACCGGGATGCCGGCCTCGTCGAAGACGGACGCGGTCATCGCGTCGTACGCGGTGAGCATGGGCCACTTCTCGCCGCGTTCCTTCGCGAGGGCGATGTCCCGGACGGTGATACGGCGTGTGCCCTTGCCCCCGTACAGCGCCTTGCTGCCGTCGGAGGGCTTCGTCTGGGCAGCCGAAAGCTGCGTCATCGTACAGCTCCTTCATGTCATCTCGAGGCACCCTGACGGCGTCCCCGGACCGCTTCCATGGTGGCACCTCGTTCGAGGGAGGGCTAGGGGAGGTCACTGTGACCGTTCCGGCTTGCGGCGTGTAAGAGGCGGGTAAAAGATTTTCGATACGAGACGGTCTCGTATCGAAATAGGTCTAGGGTCGACGACATGACTACCGCAGTCCCTGACTCCCGCATACCGGCGGCGGTGCACCGGCGCCGCTGGGTGATTCTCGGTGTGCTGATGCTGAGCCTGCTGATCGTGGTGCTCGACAACTCGATCCTCAACGTCGCCATCAAGACGATCTCCACCCCGGAGCCCACCGGCCTCGGCGCCACCCAGAGCGAGCTGGAGTGGGCGATCAACGCCTACACGCTCGTCTTCGCGGGCCTGCTGTTCTCCGCGGGCCTGCTCGGCGACCGGCTCGGCCGCAAGAGGGTGCTGCTCGGCGGCCTCGTCGTCTTCGGTATCGGCTCGGCCCTGGCAGCCATGTCGGGCTCCCCGGCCGAGCTGATCGTGTTCCGCGCCGTGATGGGCTTCGGCGCCGCCTTCGTGATGCCCGCCACCCTCGCCGTCCTGATGAACGTCTTCGAGCGCGACGAGCAGCCGAAGGCCATCGGCATCTGGGCGGGCGGCGTCGGCCTCGCCATCGCCATCGGCCCGATCACCGGCGGCGTCCTCCTCGACCACTTCTGGTGGGGCTCGGTCTTCCTGATCAACGTGCCGATCGTCCTCCTCGCGCTCGGCCTGATGATCTGGCTGGTGCCTGATTCGCGCGATCCCAACCCAGGCCGCATCGACCCCGTCGGCGTACTGCTCTCCGTCGTCGGCCTCGTGCTGCTCGTCTACGGCATTATCCGGGGCGGCCAGCTCGCCGACTTCACGGACCTCACGGTCCTCGGGACCATCGCGGCAGGGCTCGCGGTCCTCGCCGCCTTCGTGGTGTTCGAGAAGCGCAGCGACCACCCGTCCATCGACATCACGTTCTTCAGGAACAAGGTCTTCTCGGCCGCCATCGGCGTCATCGGCCTGGTCTTCTTCGCGCTGATGGGCGTGACTTTCTTCTCCGTCTTCTACACCCAGACCGTGCGCGGCTACTCACCGCTCCAGACCGGCCTGCTGATGCTGCCGCTGGCCGTCGCGCAGCTCGTCTTCGCGCCGCGCGCCCGCCTCGTCGTGGACCGCTTCGGCAACAGCGCGGTGTGCACGGCGGGCATGACGCTGATCGCCGGGATGCTGGCCGCGTTCGCCGTGCTGGACGCGGACACGCCGATCTGGATCCTCGAAGTGATCTTCTTCTTCATGGGTATGGGCATGGCGCACGTCATGACCCCGCTGAGCGTCGTCATCATGCAGGCGCTGCCCCGTGAGAAGGCCGGCTCCGCGTCCGCGCTCAGCAACACCTTCCGCCAGGTCGGCGGCGCCCTCGGCATCGCCGTCCTCGGCTCGGTGCTGTCCGCCGCCTACCGCAACGACATCGAGGGCGAGCTGCCCGCCGGCGCCCCGCACGCCGCCGCCGAGTCCATCGAGGCCACCCTCGGCCTCGCCGCCCGCCTAGGCGCGCGGGGCGAGGCCCTGGTCGGCCCGGCCCACGACGCCTTCCTGCACGCCATGCACGTGACCGCCCTGTGCGGGGCCGGCGTCGCCCTGATCGGCGCGGTGGCCATGGCGGTGTTCCTGCCGGGACGGACGAAGGGCGGCCAAGAGGGCAAGGACGAGCCGGAGTTGGTGGCCGCCGACCAGTAACCGGCCACCCGTGTACGGCACCCCACTGCCGTACGCGGGAGAGAATCACCCCGGACAGCGGAGCACGACAGCGCCGGACACCGGAGTACGAGAGAGACGGAGTCGACCTTGAGCCTCGTCGAGAGCCACGCCGGAGACGGGCGGGTCCGGGACGGGAGCCCCGTACGCGGGCGGCCCCGCAGCGAGGCCGTGGAGCGGTCCATCGTCGAGAGCGTGATGAGGCTTCTCGAAGAGGGCGTGCCGCTCTCGGAGTTGTCGATCGAACGGGTGGCCCGCACCGCCGGCGTGGGCAAGGCGACCATCTACCGCCGCTGGAGCGGCAAGGAGGCGCTCTTCGTCGACGTACTGCGCGCCGCGGAACCCCCGGACCCCGTGCTGCCCGGCATCTCGATGCGCGACGACCTGGTCGTCTTCCTGGAGGCGGCACGCCAACGCGGGCTGCTCAACCGGCCGTCGGCGATCCTGCACAACGTCATCGCCCAGATGAAGAGCAGCCCCAAGATCTGGGACGCCTACCACGCGGACGTCGTCGCCCCCCGCCGCCGGGCCCTCGCCGAGGTCCTGCGCCGGGGCCGGGACAACGGCGAACTCCGCGCAGACGTGGACATCGACCTCGTCGGCGATCTGGTCTTCGGCCCCATGCTCGTCCGCACCGTCATGCGCCCGGACGCCTCCCTCCCCGAGGATCTCGCGGAGAACATCGTCGACACGGTGCTCGAAGGGCTTCGTCCTGCGAAGTGAGTCACGTTGAATCCTCCCGTCCCTTTGAATCCCCTCCCGTCCCTGATGGGAGGGGATTCCTGGCTCAGGCAGCCTCCTGGAGCAGCGCTCCAGGAGGTCTTCCGCCATCGGTGCCGGCCGGGTTGAGACCACCACGGGCACGCACGTTCGCATCATCACTGCGGTTCCGACGGCGGTTCAGGGCGCTCCGCGCCCTGAACCGGATGCGGCGACGCTCCGCTCCGCGACACCCGGACGCGATTCCTCCCCGGCGGGAACGCCGTGTCCTCCTCGCAAGAAACAGTTGATGTGCGCGTTTCGTCACAACGTCAGGGCCTGTCCGCCGGTTCGGAACTCCGAACAGCGAGTTGTTCGTCCTCGTTCCCGTACGACCGCCATGTGGCGGCAGGATCGACGGCGATCATCCTCTAGGGTCTTTAGGCGCGGGGGACGAAGTGCACGGCAGGTTGTGAGGACGGTATGGCGCAGGCGTACATGACGGAGACGGGCGGCGGCGGCACGGGTCAGGGCCGCGAACAATCCCGGCTCCGGCGCCTGCTGAGCCGCCTCTTCGGCGGCTGGAGAGGGGACCGCCGGATCTGGCGGCGCGGCGTCGTCCTCGCCGTTCTCGCGCTCCTCGTCGCGCTGTTGATGGTGCTGCACGCCCAGGTCCCGAACGCCGTGGGCAACCTCGGCAGCCTGACCGAGACGTTCCTGCCCTGGCTGGGCATCGCGATCCCGCTGCTGCTCGTGCTCGCGCTGGTCCGTAAATCGGCGACCGCGCTCATCGCGCTCCTGGTGCCCACGGTCGTCTGGCTGAACATCTTCGGCGGACTCGTCACCAGCAAGACCGGCAGCGGCGGCGACTTCACCGTCATCACCCACAACGTCAACGCGGACAACGCCGACCCGTCCGGCACGGCCGGCGAGGTCGCCTCCTCCGGCGCGGACGTGGTGGCGCTGGAGGAGCTGACCGAGAGCGCGATGCCGGTGTACGAGAAGGCGCTGGCGGCGACGTACCCGTACCACGAGGTCGTCGGCACCGTCGGGCTGTGGAGCAAGTACCGGATGAACGACACCAAGGCCGTCGACATCAAGCTCGGCTGGGAGCGCGCGATGCGTTCGACGGTGGCGACACCGGACGGGCCGGTCGCCGTGTACGTCGCCCACCTGCCCTCGGTACGGGTGAAGCTGGAAGCCGGATTCACCGCCCGCCAGCGCGACAAGAGCGCCAACGCCCTCGGCGAGGCCATCGCCGACGAGCCGATCCAGCAGGTCGCCCTCCTCGGCGACCTCAACGGCACCATGAACGACCGCGCCCTGAACGCCGTCACCGCCCAGATGCGTTCCACTCAGGGCGCCGCGGGCAGCGGCTTCGGCTTCAGCTGGCCCGCCTCGTTCCCGATGGCCCGCATCGACCAGATCATGGTCCGGGGCATGGAGCCGACGGCGTCGTGGACCCTGCCGGAGACGGGCAGCGACCATCTGCCGGTGGCGGCACGGGTGACGATCGACACGTCCGGGAGCTGACGGCGCTGGTGGGGCGGTCGCGGGTGACGGGGGAATAGAGCCCGGGTTCGGGTTTGTTCCGGCAGTGAACATACGATGGGACGGAACCCCCGATCCCCCTCTGCCTCCTGCACCCTTTGAAAGGTCTCTCCGCCATGCCCTTGGCCCTGCTCGCTCTCGCCGTAGGAGCCTTCGGAATCGGCACGACCGAGTTCGTCATCATGGGCCTCCTCCCCGAGGTCGCGGCCGACCTCGGCATCTCGATCCCCGCTGCCGGCCACCTGGTCTCGGCGTACGCGCTGGGCGTCGTCATCGGCGCCCCGCTGCTCGCCGCGGTCACGGCCCGCATGCCCCGCCGCAAGGTCCTGATCGGGCTGATGGTCCTCTTCGTCGTCGGCAACGCCCTGTCCGCCCTCGCCCCCGACGAGCACTGGCTGCTCGCCGCCCGCTTCCTCAGCGGTCTGCCGCACGGCGCCTTCTTCGGCGTCGGCGCGGTCGTCGCGACCGGCCTCGTGGCGCCGGAGCGCAAGGCCCGCTCGGTCTCGCTGATGTTCCTGGGACTCACGATCGCCAACATCGCCGGCGTACCGGCCGCGACCCTCGTGGGCCAGCACTTCGGCTGGCGTGTCGCCTTCCTCGGCGTGAGCGCGATCGGACTGGCGGCGATCGCCTCCCTGGCGCTCCTGCTGCCGCACGACCGCGCGTCCGCGCCGTCGACCGGCCTGCGCGGCGAACTGGGCGCCCTGCGCTCGCTCCCCGTCTGGCTCGCCCTCGGCACCACTGTCGCCGGCTTCGGCGCGCTCTTCTCCGCCTACAGCTACATCACACCGATGCTCACGGACTCCGCCGGGTACGCGGAGACCAGCGTGACCCTGCTGCTGGCGCTGTTCGGCGTAGGGGCGACCATCGGGAACCTGGCCGGTGGCCGCCTCGCCGACCACTCCCTCCGAGGCACCCTCTTCGGCGGCCTGGCGTCGCTGATCCTGGTGCTCGCGCTGTTCCCGGTCCTCATGTCCGCCCAGTGGAGCGCCGCCCTGGCCGTCCTCCTCCTCGGCGTCGCCGCCTTCGCCACCGGCTCGCCCCTCCAGCTGATGGTCATGGAGAAGGCCGCCACCGCCCCCTCCCTCGCCTCCTCCGCCAACCAGGCCGCCTTCAACCTCGCGAACGCCGGCGGCGCCTGGATCGGCGGCCTCGCCCTCTCCGTCGGCCTCGGCGCGACGGCCCCGGCGGTCGTGGGCGCGGGGCTCGCGGTCATCGGCCTGGCGGTCGCGGCCGTGGCCCACACGGTCGACACCCGCCGCGCGACCGCCACCACCCCCCAGCGTGGCCGCGTGGTGGCCTCGCACGTGCCAGGGGAGTCGGAGACGGTACGCGTCTGAGGCCGGCCGTTTCCGGGCCCCGCAGGAAAACCAGGGCCCGGCCCGGGCTTTTGAGGGGCGCGGGGAACTGCGCGAGAACCCCCACCGCACGCGCACCCGCCAACGAACCGCCCCCCGAGCCATCAGGCGCCGAAGGGGGGCGAGGGGCGCAGCCCCTGGGGATGGGACGGGTAGGGGCGGCGGGGGCGAGAACCCTCGGAACCTACGCCCGCTCCCGCCACCGGTTGGTGATGGGCAGCCGCCGGTCCTTCCCGAACCCCTTCGGGGAGATCTTGGTCCCCGGCGGGTACTGCCGCCGCTTGTACTCCGCGGTATCGACCATGCGCAGAGTCCTGCTCACCAGCTCGCTGTCGAACCCGGCGGCGGCGATCGCGTCGGCGCCCTGGTCACGGTCGACGTACAGCTCCAGAATCGCGTCCAGGACCGGGTAGTCCGGCAGGGAGTCGGTGTCTACCTGCCCGGGACGGAGTTCCGCGCTCGGCGGCTTGGAGATGGAGTTCTCCGGGATCGGCGGGGTCTGGCCCCGCTCCGCCGCCGCCCGGTTGCGCCACTCGGCCAGCCGGAAGACCGACGTCTTGTACACGTCCTTGATGGGGCCGTACGCGCCCACCGAGTCGCCGTACAGCGTCGAGTACCCCACCGCCAGCTCGGACTTGTTGCCGGGCGCCAGCACGATGTGGCCCTCCTGGTTGGAGATCGCCATCAGCAGCGTGCCGCGCAGGCGGGACTGGAGGTTCTCCTCGGCCAGGCCCGTCAGCTCCGTCGACGACATGTAGGCGTCGAACATCGGCGCGATCGAGACCGTACGGAAGTTGAGGCCCGTCCGGCGCGCCAGCTCCGCCGCGTCACCCTTGGAGTGGTCCGACGAGTACTTCGACGGCATGGACACGCCGTACACGTTCTGCGCGCCCAGCGCGTCGCACGCGATCGCCGCCACGAGCGCCGAGTCGATACCGCCGGACAGACCGATCAGGACGGACTGGAAGCCGTTCTTCGCGGCGTACGCCCGCAGGCCGACCACCAGCGCCGAGTACACCTCCTCGTCGTCGTCGAGGCGCTCCGCGTATCCGCCGGTCAGCTCCGGCTCGTACGCGGGCAGCGGCTCCTCGGAGATGACGAGCCGGTCGATGCGCAGCCCGTCGTCGACGACACCTGTCACGGGGTCGGCGGCTGCCGCCGGGAGGTCCAGGTCCAGGACCACGCACCCCTCCGCGAACTGCGGCGCCCGCGCGACCACTTCACCGTCCCGGTCGACGACGATCGAGTCGCCGTCGAAGACCAGCTCGTCCTGGCCGCCGATCATCGCCAGGTACGCGGTCGTGCAGCCGGCCTCCTGGGCCCGCTTGCGGACCAGCTCCAGCCGGGTGTCGTCCTTGTCACGCTCGTACGGCGAGGCGTTGATGGAGAGCAGCAGCCCGGCGCCGGCGGACCGGGCCGCCGGGACGCGGCCGCCGTCCTGCCAGAGGTCCTCGCAGATGGCGAGGGCGATGTCGACGCCGTGCAGCCGCACGACCGGCATGGTGTCGCCGGGCACGAAGTAGCGGAACTCGTCGAACACGCCGTAGTTGGGGAGGTGGTGCTTGGCGTAGGTGAGCGCCACCTCGCCCCGGTGCAGCACCGCGCCCGCGTTCCGCGGCGCGCCCGCCGGCTGGCCGTACTTCGGGGCGGCGGACTCGGAGCGGTCGAGGTAGCCGAGGACCACCGGCAGTTCCCCGAAGCCCTCGTCGGCGAGCCGCGCGGCCAGCGCCTTCAGCGCGGTGCGGGAGGCCTCCACGAAGGACTGGCGCAGTGCCAGATCCTCGACGGGGTACCCGGTCAGCACCATCTCGGGGAACGCCACCAGATGCGCTCCCTGCTCGGCGGAGTGCCGGGTCCAGCGGACCACCGCCTCGGCGTTCCCGGCGATGTCGCCGACCGTCGAGTCGATCTGATTCAAAGCGAGACGAAGTTGAGGCACGGGGCCCAGTGTAATCGTCAGAGCGACGCAATGGGGTGTGGGGCGCCCCACGTTTGGCGCGCCCCACGGCAGCGGCATCGATATCGGCATCGGCATCGGCATCGGCATCGGGCCACGGTGTCGGCCGCCGGTACGACTACCGCGGCGCGGCCCCCCGGTCCTTGAGCATGCCCGTCATCAACGAGATCTCGGACTCCTGGGCGTTGACCATGCCCTGGGCGAGCTTCTTCTCCACGCCGACCGTGCACTTGGAGACACAGCCCTCCGCCATGTGGATGCCGCCCTTGTGATGGTCGGTCATCAACTGGAGGAAGAAGATCTCGGCCTGCTTGCCGTTGAGCTTGCCGAGCTTCTCCATCTCGGCGTTGGTGGCCATGCCGGCCATCAGCGAACCGTCCTCGCCGGAGGCCATGTCGCCCATGCCCATCCAGGCCATCGGCTTCTGCGACGACACCTTCGGCAGGCCCCACAGATCGAGCCAGCCGATCATCATGCCGCGCTGGTTGGCCTGCGTCTGCGCGATGTCGTACGCGAGCCGCCGGACCTCCTCGTCATCCGTCCGGTCGCGCACGATGTACGACATCTCGACGGCCTGCTGGTGATGGACGGCCATGTCCCGGGCGAACCCCGCGTCGGCGGAGTCGGCGGCGGGGGCCTTCAGCCCGGACTCGTCGCCGTCGGCGACCGCGTACGTGATCGCCCCGGCAGCGACGAGCACCGCCGCGGCCCCGGAGGCGATCCAACCGATGTGCTTCATGCTTCCCACTGTGCCAGGCCGCCGCTAGGAGACGCCGTTGGTGCAGGCGGCACCCGGCTCGGGCGTCTGCTCACCCTGGACGTACGTCTCGAAGAACTTGTCGACGTTCGCGTCGGTCGCGCTGGTCACCGTGCGCTGGTGGCCCCACGCGCTGAGCATGATCGGGTCCTTCTGGTCGTCGACCGGGCTCATCAGCGTGTACGGGGTCTTCTTGACCTTCTCCGCGAGCGCCTTGACGTCGGCGTCGGAGGCCTTGCTGTTGTACGTCACCCAGACCGCGCCGTGCTCCAGCGAGTGGACGGCGTTCTCGTTCTTGATCGCCTTGTCGTAGACGTCGCCGTTGCAGTTCTGCCAGACCGGGTTGTGGTCACCGCCCACCGGCGGCTCCATCGCGTACTTCACGGTCTTGGTGACGTGGTTCTGCGCGAGCTTGGTGCTCCAGGTCTTCACTCCGTCCGACCCGGTCTCCCACTTGCCCGTGGACTTGGAGTCGCTCGCCGTGCTGCTGCTGTCGCTGTCGTCGGACTGGGAGCGGATCAGGACCGTCCCGCCCACGACGAGGCCGGCGACTATCAGCACGCTGGCGCCGATCGTGAGGATCCGGTTCCGGCGCTCACGGGAGCGCTCGGCACGGCGCATCGCCTCGATGCGCGCCTTGCGCTCGGCGCTGCTGTTGGTCTTGGCGGCCATGGGGTGTGTCCTTAGTGGGGGGTGGGTCGGATGAGTCGGATGGGGCGGTCGGCTCAGCTGATCGTAATTTGATCGGCTCCCTCTCGTAAACGAGGGATCCCGCCTCCCATGCTGCCCCGCCGGCGGCGCGGCCCGCCCTCGGAACGGCATGGGCGTTACGGATGTCGGCGCGAGCAGGCAAGATGGGCGGCAGAGCGGTTGAGCGGCGGAGCGAGCGGTACACCCGCGGAGCGGGAGGTATACCTGCCGTACGCCGGGCGTTCGACTGAAGGTCGGTTTGTCGATCAAGGTGCGCAACGCGCATGAAATGGTGTTGTGGTGGGATGCTCAGGTGCCCGACCGCGTCCCGTTGCTCGGGAGCAAGGCGGCCTGACCAGCAAGGAATGGGTGGAAGCGGAAGATGGACAAGCAGCAGGAGTTCGTGCTCCGTACGTTGGAGGAGCGCGACATCCGTTTCGTACGCCTGTGGTTCACGGACGTGCTGGGCTTCCTGAAGTCCGTCGCCGTGGCCCCCGCCGAGCTGGAACAGGCGTTTGACGAGGGCATCGGCTTCGACGGCTCGGCCATCGAGGGCTTCGCCCGGGTGTACGAGTCCGACATGATCGCCAAGCCGGACCCGTCGACCTTCCAGGTCCTGCCGTGGCGCGCGGAGGCCCCCGGCACCGCCCGGATGTTCTGCGACATCCTCATGCCGGACGGCTCCCCGTCCTTCGCGGACCCGCGCTACGTCCTGAAGCGTGCCCTGGCCAAGACCTCCGACCTGGGCTTCACCTTCTACACGCACCCCGAGATCGAGTTCTTCCTGCTGAAGGACAAGCCGGTCGACGGCTCCCGCCCGACCCCGGCCGACAACTCCGGCTACTTCGACCACACGCCCCAGAACGTCGGCATGGACTTCCGCCGCCAGGCGATCACCATGCTGGAGTCCATGGGCATCTCGGTCGAGTTCTCCCACCACGAGGGCGCGCCGGGCCAGCAGGAGATCGACCTCCGCTACGCCGACGCGCTGTCCACGGCGGACAACATCATGACGTTCCGCCTGGTCATGAAGCAGGTGGCACTGGAGCAGGGCGTCCAGGCGACGTTCATGCCGAAGCCGTTCAGCGAGCACCCCGGCAGCGGAATGCACACGCACCTGTCGCTCTTCGAAGGCGACAGGAACGCCTTTTACGAGTCCGGCGCGGAGTACCAGCTCTCCAAGGTCGGCCGCTCCTTCATCGCGGGCCTCCTGAAGCACGCCGCCGAGATCGCCGCCGTGACCAACCAGTGGGTCAACTCCTACAAGCGCATCTGGGGCGGCTCCGAGCGCACGGCCGGCGCCGGCGGCGAGGCCCCCTCGTACATCTGCTGGGGCCACAACAACCGCTCCGCCCTGGTCCGGGTTCCCATGTACAAGCCCGGCAAGACGGGCTCGGCACGGGTCGAGGTCCGCTCCCTGGACTCCGGCGCGAACCCGTACCTCGCGTACGCGATGCTCCTGGCCGCCGGCCTCAAGGGCATCGAGGAGGGCTACGAGCTCCCGCCGGGCGCCGAGGACGACGTCTGGGCCCTCTCGGACGCGGAACGCCGCGCGATGGGCATCGAGCCCCTGCCCCAGAACCTGGGCGAAGCCCTGTCGCTCATGGAGCGCAGCGACCTGGTGGCGGAGACTCTGGGCGAACACGTCTTCGACTTCTTCCTCCGCAACAAGCGCCAGGAGTGGGAGGAGTACCGCAGCGAGGTGACCGCGTTCGAGCTGCGGAAGAACCTGCCGGTGCTGTAGGCGCAGGTCAGAGCGGGTTTCCCGCTGCAACGGCGCGTGGGCCGACGGTCGTGGACCGTCGGCCCCACGGTGTCTCACCGGCCCTGGGCCGTCTGTGGGCCGTCCGGCCCCGGGCTGCGGGTGGGTGCGCGCTGTGGGGAACAGTGGCTGGGCCCTGGCGGCCTGGCCGGTCTGTTCGTTCCTGGGGCCGCGGACCGCCTGTTACAGCAAGCTCTCGTCCCGAACTGCCCAGCCTGCGCCCAGCTCACGGCGCAGGATCTCCAGCGCGGTGTGCGCTTGCTGCCGGAACCGTTGCAGTTCCTCGTCGGACCACGGGGACGGATTCGGCGGGTAGTCCCAGTCGATCGACGACTGGTACAACTCACTCAGCCTCGCCAGCTCGACCCGGGTGTTCGGGCTGATCGGCAGACGTTCCAGATCGCAGGGGTAGCCGTAAGGGCTGGTCATGTCTTCCGGCCACAACGGAGTGTCCACGCCGGCCTCGAAGAAGAACCGAAGACAGTGGATCAAGCTGCACCTCCTTACAGGCCTGTGTGCCCCGCCCGCGGCGCCGCGTGACGGACCCCGGGGGCGGTCTTCTGCGAGCCACATTGTGTGCACAAGAGCGACCGCCCCCTTTGCGTACGACTGAGACTATTGGCTGCTACTGCTACTGCTACTGCTACTGCTACTGCTGCTCCGCCAGGTCCGCCAGCACCTGGTGCAACGGCTCCGCGACCCGGCGCCGGTACTCCTGGATCGCCCAGCCGTTGCCGTCCGGGTCCTGGAAGTACATGAAGGTGGCGCCGTCGTCGGGGGCGTACTGGACGGGTTCGGAGACGTCGAGGCCGCGTTCGAGGAGCTCGGCGTGGGCGGCCTTGATGTCGGCGACGCAGAGCTGGAGGCCCTGGTACGAGCCGGGGGCCGGCCTGGGGCCCTGGGCCGTGTCCCAGATGGCGTCGCCGAGGGCGATCGAACAGCCGGAGCCCGGGGGAGTCAGCTGGACGATCCGCATGCCCGGCATGACCTCCTGGTCGATGTCGACATGGAAACCGACCTTGTCCCGGTAGAAGTCCCGGGCCCGGTCGATGTCGCTCACGGGCAGCGGAATCACTTCGAGCGTGTACTGCATCCCGGGTCCTCCAAGTCGCCTTTGACGGGAGCGCCTGTGCACAGGTGCGTAGCGGTTCTTCAGCCGAACCGCCACCGCGTCTGGCTGAACGGCTCCCCCTTACCGAAGCCGAAAACCGTGCCGGGCGCCACCGCGAAGACGAAAGCGCGTCCCGCGCCGTGCTGAAAACACCCGTCCCGTACGTCGAAGTGCCAGAAACTGCCGTACTTCGCCTCCCACGCGGCGGCCAGCTCCCGCAGCCGACCGTCATCGGTCACGCGTACGGCCTCGCCCTCCACCACCAGGTCGTAGCCCTCGTCCCAGGTGTTCGTGCCGGTCGTCAGCACGACGTGCGGATTCGCCGCGAGGTTCCTCGCCTTCCGCTCCTCCGGGCCCGTACAGAAGTGCAGCGCCCCCTCGACCACACCGCGGGCAGCGGCGTCACATGCGGGCGCCCGTCCGGCCGCACCGTCGAGATCCAGAACAGCTCGGAGCCGGAGAGCCGCGCCTCGGCCTCCGGCCAGGGGATCGCGGCGGCGGTCGGGTCGCTGTAGCGGGGGTCGAGCCTGGTCTGCGGGGTGCTGGTGTTCGACATGGGGTGTCTCTTCCTGTCACCGGGTGCCGTGGGCCCTCTCACGCGCCTCACCCCCCGTAGAACAATTCCTCCACCACAGCCCGAGCCCGTCGTGTGATCCGGCGGTAGTCGTCGAGCATGTCGCCCACGTGTCCGGGGCCGTATCCCAAGTACCGGCCCACGGCGGCGAGTTCGCGGCCGTCGGAGGGGAACGTGTCGCCTGCGCGGCCCCGTACGAGCATCACGGCGTTCCGTACACGCGTCGCCAGCACCCAGGCCTCGTCCAGTATGGCCGCGTTCTCGGCGCTCACCAGGTCGGCCGCGCGGCTTGCGGCCAGGGCCTCGCGGGTGCGGGTCGTGCGGAGGCCCGACTCGCTTCGGCCGTGCCGGAGTTGGAAGAGCTGGACGGTCCACTCCACGTCGGACAGGCCACCCCGGCCGAGCTTGGTGTGGAGGGTCGGGTCGGCGCCGCGCGGCAGCCGCTCGGACTCCATACGGGCCTTCAGGCGCCGGATCTCGCGTACGGCGTCGTCGCCGAGTCCGTCCGCCGGATAGCGGAGCGGATCGATGAGGTCGATGAAGCGGCGTCCCAACTCCTCGTCCCCGGCGACTGGTTCGGCGCGCAGCAGCGCCTGCGACTCCCAACCCAGCGACCAGCGGCGGTAGTAGGCCTCGTACGACTTCAACGACCGTACGACGGGCCCCGACTTGCCCTCGGGGCGGAGGTCCGCGTCGATGAGGAGGGGCGGGTCGGCGCTCGGGATCTGGAGCAGGCGCCGCATCTCGGCGACGACCGCGTTCGCGGCGCGGGCCGCCTCCTGCTCGTCGACGCCCTCCCTCGGCTCGTGGACGAACAGGACGTCGGCGTCGGAGCCGTAGCCCAGTTCGTGCCCGCCGAAGCGGCCCATGCCGATGACGGCGAAGCGGGTGGGGAGGGTGTCGCCCCAGCGGTCGCGGACCACGGCCCGGAGGGTGCCCGCGAGAGTCGCGGCCGTGAGGTCGGAGACCGCGCCGCCCACGAGGTCCACGAGTGCGCCCTGGTCGGCGGTGGCCGGAGACGCCTCGGTGCCGTAGGAGCCGACGATGTCCATGGCGGCCGTACGGAAGAGTTCGCGGCGGCGGACACCGCGCGCGGCCGTGACGGCCTGTTGGGCGCCGTCGGCGCGGCCGACGGCGGAGAGGATCTCCTGTTCCAGGTGGGCGCGCATCCGGGGTTCGAGCCCGCCGGCGCCACCGGCGACGCCGTCCCCGTCGCCGAGGAGGGAGACGGCCTCGGGGGCGCGCATGAGGAGGTCGGGGGCGAGGCGGCCGGCGGAGAGCACGCGTGCCAGGTTCTCCGCGGCAGCTCCCTCGTCGCGCAACAGCCGTAGATACCAAGGCGTTCTGCCGAGGGCGTCCGAGACCTTGCGGAAGTTGAGGAGTCCGGCGTCCGGGTTGGCCGAGTCCGCGAACCAGCCCAACAGGACCGGAAGCAGCGTGCGTTGGATGGCCGCCTTGCGGGAGACGCCGGAGGCCAGGGCCTCCAGATGGCGGAGGGCGGCGGCCGGGTCGGCGTAACCGAGGGCGACGAGGCGTTCACGGGCCGCGTCGGCGCTCAACCTGGTCTCGCCCGGCGCGAGTTGGGCGGCGGCGTCGAGGAGGGGGCGATAGAAGAGCTTCTCGTGCAGCCGACGTACGACGGCCGCGTGGCGCCGCCACTCGCGGTTCAGCTCGACGACCGGATCGGTGCGCAGGCCGAGCGAACGGCCGATGCGCCGCAGGTCGTTGTCGTCCTCGGGGACGAGGTGGGTGCGGCGCAGACGGAAGAGCTGGATGCGGTGTTCCATGGACCGCAGAAAGCGGTACGCGGCGTCGAGTTGGGCCGCGTCCGTCCGCCCGACATACCCGCCGGCGGCCAGCGCGCCCAGCGCGTCGAGCGTGGTCCCGCTGCGCAGCGAGGTGTCGCCGCGCCCGTGCACGAGCTGGAGCAGCTGCACGGCGAACTCGACGTCCCGCAACCCGCCCGGCCCGAGCTTGAGTTGACGGTCGACCTCGGCGGCCGGAATGTTCTCGACGACCCGGCGGCGCATGCGCTGCACGTCGGGGACGAAGTTCTCCCGCTCGGCCGCCTTCCAGACGAGCGGTTCGAGCGCGGCGACGTACTCCTCGCCCAGTTCGAGGTCGCCCGCGACGGGCCGGGCCTTGAGCAGCGCCTGGAACTCCCAGGTCTTCGCCCACCGCTGGTAGTACGCGAGATGGCTGCTCAGCGTGCGGACGAGCGGGCCGTTGCGCCCCTCCGGCCGCAGGTTGGCGTCGACGGGCCAGATGCTGCCCTCGACGGTCGTCTCGGAGCAGATCCGCATCATGTGCGAGGCGAGACGGGTGGCCGCCCGGATCGCCTTCTGCTCGTCGGCCCCGTCCGCCGTCTCCCCCACGAAGATGACGTCGACATCGGAGACGTAATTGAGTTCATGACCTCCGCACTTGCCCATCGCGATCACCGCGAGCCGGCACAGCGCCGCGTCCTCCGGCGCGGCGGCACGGGCGATCGTGAGAGCGGCGCGGAGCGTGGCGGTGGCGAGGTCGGCGAGTTCGGCGGCGGTCTGGGCGACATCGGTCGTCCCGCAGACGTCACGGGCGGCGATGGAGAGCAGGCAGCGGCGGTAGGCGACGCGGAGCGAGACGGGATCGTCGGCCTCCGCGAGCCCCCGCTCGAACTCCTCGATGCCCGGGTGCAGGTCCTGCGGCTCGTACGTCACGAGAGCCTGCCAGTCCTGCGCGTGCCGGGCCAGATGGTCGCCGAGCGCGGCGGACGCGCCGAGCACCCCCAGCAGCCGGTCCCGCAGTGGCTTGGCCGCTATCAGCGTGTCCAGCACCGCCCGCCGGGCCGTACGGTCCGGCTGCGCCTCCAGCAGCCGTACGAGGCCCAGCAGCGCGAGGTTCGGGTCCGCGGTCGCCCCCAGCGCGTCCAGCAGCACCGGGTCGTTCCGTACGGCCGACAGCTCCTCGCTCTCCAGCAGCCGCTCGGCGGCGCTGGGATCGGTGAAACCGTGCCGCAGCAGTCGCGAGAACGTGCTGCTCCTGCGCCCCGGCGCCGTCATCCAGGCCTCCCGTCGGATCGAGCCCGCTCATCCGCTCACCCGATCGCCCGACTGCATCGATCAAGGTCGTACGTGCTTGAGCCTAACCGGAGTGCCTGGGAGAAGCGTCGGTCGGCGGGGGTTCGGGGCCGGTGGCGGCGAGGGGTTTCACGGAGCCCTGCCCCGGGCCGGCCCATCAGTGCCGCTGTCCCGGCAAACCACTTTCGCCATGTCCACGGCTACTCTGCCGAGGGTGGGTGATGAGGAGGACAGCGGGAACGGCTCGATACGGCGCCGTTCGTGGGGGACGGTGATGTCGTCGGAGCCGGTGGTGTCCACCGTCCTGCTGGAACTCGCCGGCCTCGCCTTGTACGGAGTCGTCGCGCTGGTGGGGTGGCTGTTCGGTTGGCCGCCCGACCCCCATCTCGCCGCGCTCACGACGAGCATCGCCGCAGTCGGGCCTGCGGCTGAGCTGTACCGCGAGGGGCGCCCGCCGCGTCGGCTTGCCGTCGTCGCCGCTCTTCTGGCGCTGGCAGTGGTGACCCTGCTCGGGGCCGCTGCAGCGAACTGGGCCCTTGCCCCGGCGGCCGACCCAGGTGTCGGTCTCCTCGTCGGCTATCTCGTCGCGATTCCTGTCGGTGTGGCTGTGCTGGCTCGGTTTCTCGACGGGGCGGACGCCGCGTAACGCGGCTACGGAGCTTCCCGCAGGGACTGCTCCTGCCCGGTCCGCCGCGCATACGCCCGTGCCGCCCGTGCCCGGTCGCCGCAGCGCGTCGAGCACCAGTGGCGGCGGCCGTGACGCAGGAGGTAACGGTTGCAGGGGCTGGAGCCGCAGGCGGTGAGGCGTTCGGCGTCGGGGCCGGTCAGCAGGTCGGCGGCGTTCGCGGCGAGAACCGCGAGGGCGTGGTCGACGAGCTGGGTGGTGGGGTGGGAGGCCGCCCGGTACATCCCGCGCCCCGGCTCCCAGCGCAGCAGCGAAGCCGCGGGGGCCCGGGTCAGCGCGTCGTTCACGGCGGCCAGTGCGCTCGGCGGCGCGGGCTGACCGTCCACCCGGGACGCCAGCAGCGCCCGGATCTGTTCGCGCAGTGACCGCAGTTGCGCCGCGCACATCTCCCGCATCCCGGCGTCCACGGGGGCGAGGTCGTGTTCGGTGAGCCACCGGTTGGCCGTCACAGGCGTTCCCAGAAGGTCCAGGAATTGGCCCCCGGGCAGGGCGAGCGCGCTGTTGGCGAAGTCGAGCGCAGGGTACTGCTCGGCCCCCGGCGCGGGCTCGACGATCACGGCCTCGTTCATGAATCTCATGGTACGGGTTGCTTCCATCCGTGAGGAACGACTACGGTCACTCACGGATAGCCCGCCAGTCATCCGTGAGAAAGTCACGGATGTTCCGCCATCGATCCGTGAGGGGTTCCTGCCGTGACCGACGCCCACACCACCATCGAGATCCCCGTCCACGTCTTCGGCGGCCCCACCGCCCTCATCGAGTACGGCGGCCTCCGCCTTCTCACCGACCCCACCTTCGACGCCCCCGGCGACTACCCCCTCCCCGGCGGACACCGCCTCACCAAGACCGCGCCCGCCACCGTCACGCCCGCCGACCTCGGCCCCGTCGACGCCGTCCTGCTCTCCCACGACGAGCACCCCGACAATCTCGACCACTCCGGCCGCGCCCTCCTCGCCGACGTACCCCTCACCCTCACCACCCCCGGCGGCGCGGCCCGCCTCGGCGGCACCGCACGCGGCCTCGCGCCCTGGGAGTCCACGAAGGTGCGGCGCCCCGGCGGCGGCACCGTCACCGTCACGGCCACGCCCGCGCTGCATGGTCCCGAGGAGATCGGGACGGAGGGTGTCGAGGCGATCGCGGGTGAGGTCACCGGGTTCGTGCTGACCGCCGCCGGCCTGCCGACCGTCTACGTCAGTGGCGACAACGCCTCGCTCACGCTGGTCAAGGAGATCGCCGAGCGGTTCGGCCCGGTGGACACGGTGGTCCTCTTCGCGGGAGCGCCCCGGGGCCACATCTTCGACGGTGCTCTGCTTGTCCTCGACAGCGCCCAGGCCGCCGAAGCCGCCGCCGTCCTCGGCGCCCGCCGGGTCGTCCCCGTCCACTGCGACAGTTGGGGCCACTTCACCGAGGGCCGCGACGAACTGAACGCCGCCTTCACCGCCGCAGGCCTGGCCGACCGCCTGCGGTAGCAGTGGCGGCGGCTGTAGTAGTGCGAGCGCCGGCGCGAGCAGCAGTCGGAGCCGGACTGGACGCCACCCCCGCCGCCCCCTTGCGCGGCCGAGTCAACGACACCCCCGCCAACACCACGACCATCCCCGCGATCACCCGCGGCCCCACCCTCTCGTCGAGGAACAGCGCGCCCAACGCGACCGACACCACCGGCAGCAGATAGCCGACCGTCGCCGCGCTCGTCGCGCCCTCGTCCTCGATCAGGCGGTAGTTGAGGTAGAAGGTCACCCCGGTGCCGAAGATCCCCAGGACGGTGACCGCGACAAAGGCGGTCGCATCCACCCCGGCCGCGCCTGGGCTCCCGACAGGCAGCGCCAGCCCCGCCCACCCCGTCGCCGTAAGGAGCTGCGCGGCGGAGACGGCGAGCGGAGCGCCGCGGCCCGTCAGGTGGCGGCCCATGTACGCGAAGGCCACCGCGTAGCTGACGGCCGCCCCGAGCAGGGCGAGCGCACCGCCGGTCATCAGCCCCGCCCGCTCCCAGGGCGCGAAGATCAGCAGGACTCCGGTGAAGCCGAGCAGCAGTCCGGTGAGACGGGCGGGGGAGAGGGGACGGTCGGTGCCGAGAAGGAGGCCCAGGAGCAGGGCCCACAGCGGGGTCGTCGCGTTGAGGACGCCCGCCGTGCCCGAGTCGACGGTCTGTTCGCCGACGCTGAAGAGTGCGAAGGGCAGGGCGTTGCAGAGGAAGGCCGCCACCAGCAGATGGCCCCAGGTCCGCCGGTCGCGGGGGAGGCGCTGGCGCGCGGCGAGGGCCAGCGCCAGCAGCACCCCCGCGCCCAGCGCGCACCGCGTGACCGTGATCTGGAGCGGGGACAGGCCGTGGTTGAGGGCGAGCTTGATCCAGAGGAAGCCGGAGCCCCAGAGGAGGGCGAGCACGGCCATGCGGAGGGTGGACGCGAGAGGCATGTGCTCAACGATCGGGCGCCAGGATGCATAAGGACAAGCGAAAAATGATGCACATACCTTTAAGCTGTTCTACATGCTCGATGTGCGTCGGATGCAGGTCCTCAGGACCGTGGTGACCAGCGGCTCGGTGACGGCGGCCGCGACCACCCTCGGCTACACCCCCTCCGCGATCAGCCAGCAGATCGCGGTGCTGGAGAAGGAGGCCGGGATCGCGCTGCTGGAGCGGGTCGGGCGCGGGGTGCGGCCCACGGCGGCCGGGCTGCTGCTCACCGAGTACGCCGACACGATCGGCCGGCAGGTCGCGGAGGCGGAAACCGCGCTGGCCGATCTGCGGTCGGGGCGCACGGGACGGCTCGCCGTGCGGTACTTCGCCACGGCCGGAGCCTCCCTGGTGGCCCCCGCCGTCGCCCGGCTGCGCGCCGAGCACCCCGGCGTCCGGATCGAGCTGAAGCTCATCGACCCCGACGACCCGCTCCCGGCCGTCAAGGAGGGGCGAGCCGACCTCGCGCTCGTCGTACGGCCGCGCGGGGCCGACCCCGAGGGCGTACGGCTGCTGCACCTGCTCGACGACACCTACGTCGCCGTACTGCCCGCCGCGCACCCCCTCGCCGACCGGCCCGCCCTCGCACTGTCCGACCTCGCCGACGAGCCATGGGTCGGCAGCGAATGGCCGGGGCCCTGTCTGGACGCCCAGCTGGAGGCGTGCGCCGAGGCAGGATTCAGGCCCGGGTTCGTGGTGGAGAGCGAGGACTACACGACCGCGCAGGGCTTCGTCGCCGCCGGACTGGGCGTCGGCCTCATCCCCCGCCTCGGCCTGGGCAGCCCCCACCCGGACGTCGTCGTACGCCGGTTCACCGGCCCGGAACCCCAACGCTCCATCCACGCGGCCGTACGCGAGACGGCTCCGCCGCAGCCGGCCCTGAAAACCTTCGTCAGGGCGCTACGGGACGCCGCCGACGCCTCGGGCCCGCAGCAAGAGCCCCCCGACAGCGGCTCTATGCCTTGACCGGCGCCAGTTCCCGCTCGCCCTTGCCCCCGGCCACATACCGGGGCAGCGCGTACGGCAACGCCCCGTACCAGACCCGAGTCACCCCGAAGCCGAACGCGAGGCACAGCATGCCGCCCACCGCGTCCAGCCAGAAGTGGTTGGCGGTGGCGACGATCACGACGAGCGTCAGCGTGGGGTAGAGGAGGCCCAGCACCCGCACCCACGGCACCGACGCCAGCGCGAAGATCGTCAGGCCGCACCACAGCGACCAGCCGATGTGCATGGACGGCATCGCGGCGTACTGGTTCGACATGTTCTTCAGGTCCCCGGAGGCCATGGAGCCCCAGGTCTGGTGGACGACGACCGTGTCGATGAAGTTCTCGTTGGTCATCAGACGGGGCGGTGCCAGGGGGTAGAAGTAGTAGCCGACCAGGGCCACCGCGGTGGTGGCGAAGAGCACAAGACGCGTCGCCGCGTAACGACCCGGATGACTACGGTAGAGCCACACGAGGACACCGAGCGTGACGATGAAGTGCAGGGTCGCGTAGTAGTAGTTCATGCCGACGATCAGCCATGTCACCGAGTTCACGGAGTGGTTGATCGTCTCCTCGACCGCGATCCCGAGGTGGTGCTCCACCTTCCAGATCCAGTCGGCGTTGCTGAGCGCCTTCGTCTTCTGCTCGGGGACCGCGTTGCGGATCAGGGAGTACGTCCAGTAACTCACCGCGAGCAGCAGGATCTCGAACCAGAGAGGAGGACGACGCGGAACCCTCAGCCGGTGCAGAGACCCCTGCCCCGGCGCGCCCGTGACGGACCGCGGAGCGGCCTGCTCCCGGCCTTCCTCCAGTGTCGTCACGGTTGAGTCACCCATGGGCACAGAGTCTGCCAGATAAGCCGTTCCCCACCGATCATCCTCTGGTCGGGTTCATCACGCACGTTCGTCGGGGTACGGCGGAGGGGCATCTCCTCCGCACGTATGGCATCGCTTTCCGCCTTCTCCGTCTTAGGTACGACTCCGGTCCCCAGGGGCCGAAGCGGTCGACCCCCGCACCACCAGTTCCGGCATGAACACGAACTCGCTGTGCGGCGCCGGTGTCCCACCGATCTCCTCCAGCAACGTACGCACCGCCGCCTGCCCCATCGCCGGGACCGGCTTGCGGACGGTCGTCAGCGGGGGGTCGGTGAAGGCGATCAGGGGGGAGTCGTCGAAGCCGACGACCGAGACGTCCTGCGGCACCTGAAGACCCCGCTGCCGGGCCGCCCGGATCGCGCCCAACGCCATCATGTCGCTCGCGCACACCACCGCCGTACAGTCCCGGTCGATGAGCGCCAGGGCCGCCGCCTGGCCGCCCTCCAGGGTGTACAGGGAGTGCTGGACGAACTCGGACTCGACGGTCGCGGCCGCCAGGCCCAACTGGTCCTGCATCGTCCGGACGAAGCCCTCGATCTTGCGCTGGACCGGGACGAAGCGCTTGGGGCCCAGGGCCAGACCTATCCGTGTGTGCCCGAGCGACACCAGGTGCGTCACCGCGAGGGACATCGCCGCCCGGTCGTCCGGCGAGATGAAGGGGGCCTGGACCTTCGGCGAGAAACCGTCCACGAGGACGAACGGCACACCCTGGGCGCGCAGTTGCTCGTAGCGCTGCATGTCGGCCGAGGTGTCCGCGTGCAGACCGGAGACGAAGATGATGCCGGCGACGCCGCGGTCGACGAGCATCTCGGTCAGCTCGTCCTCCGTCGAACCGCCGGGGGTCTGGGTGGCGAGGACCGGGGTGTAGCCCTGCCGGGTCAGCGCCTGGCCGATGACCTGGGCCAGGGCCGGGAATATGGGGTTCTCCAGCTCCGGGGTTATGAGGCCCACCAGGCCCGCGCTGCGCTGACGCAGCCGTACGGGCCGCTCGTAGCCCAGCACGTCGAGGGCGGCCAGAACGGACTGGCGAGTGGTGGCGGCGACGCCCGGCTTCCCGTTCAGGACGCGGCTGACAGTCGCCTCACTGACCCCCGCCTGGGCTGCGATGTCGGCAAGCCGTGTGGTCACAGCACTGGACTGTACCGGCCGGGCCTGCGCTTGCCCACCGGCCCGGCGCCGGGTGCGGGCGGGGGTGCGGCCCGCTGCGGGCTGCTGCGTCATCGCGGTCCCTCGTGATTCTGGTCGGTGTCCGTGGGGGCGCCCGTGCGCGGAGAAGGGGTCACTTCCGCAAGACGCTGACGGAGTGATGATTGCCGTACGCGCGCGTCGTGGCAAGAGCTTGCAGAGTCTTTCATGGCTGCCGCCATGCTCGCTGAGCGGCCTGGATACAGGGTTTCGGGGTGGTCGAGCGCAGGTCACGGCGGGGTAACCATCACCGGTTCTTGCATTTTTTTGCAGCAAGGTCTTTCGTCCGGCTTACATCGCTGTTACGTTCGGCCACGCCCGGCGGCGGCGACGGCGCGGCGGCACTCGGCAGGGGTGGCAGACGGGGCCCTCCTCCCAGTACACGGGCTTTTCACCCTCAAGGAGATCTCATGCGGCGTGGCATAGCGGCCACCGCGCTGGTGGCGTCGATCGCCCTCACGGCGACGGCCTGCGGCGGAAGCGACAGCGGCGACTCGGCCGACGGTCCGGTCACCATCACCTGGTGGGACACCTCCAACGCCACCAATGAGGCACCGACGTACAAGGCCTTGGTCAAGGAGTTCGAGGCCGCCAACAAGGACATCAAGGTCAAGTACGTCAACGTGCCCTTCGACCAGGCGCAGAACAAGTTCGACACCGCCGCCGGTGCCACGGGCGCCCCGGACATCCTGCGCTCCGAGGTCGGCTGGACCCCCGCCTTCGCCAAGAAGGGCTTCTTCCTGCCGCTGGACGGCACCGAGGCCCTCACGGACCAGGACAAGTTCCAGCCCAGCCTGATCAAGCAGGCCCAGTACGACGGCAAGACCTACGGCGTCCCGTTCGTCACCGACACCCTCGCGCTGGTCTACAACAAGGAGCTCTTCGAGAAGGCCGGCATCACCGAGGCCCCGAAGACCTGGGACGACCTGAAGAAGGCCGCCGCCACCGTCAAGGACGAGACCGGCGCCGACGGCTACTGGGGCTCCACCCAGGCCTACTACGCCCAGTCCTTCCTGTACGGCGACGGCACCGACACCGTCGACGTCGCCGCCAAGAAGATCACGGTCAACTCCGCCGAGGCCAAGAAGGCGTACGGCACCTGGCTGGACCTCTTCGACGGCAAGGGCCTGCACAAGGCCGACACCACCGCGGACGCCTACGCCCACATCCAGGACGCCTTCGTCAACGGCAAGGTCGCCTCGATCATCCAGGGCCCGTGGGAGATCACGAACTTCTACAAGGGCTCGGCGTTCAAGGACAAGGCCAACCTGGGCATCGCCACCGTCCCGGCCGGCTCCACCGGCAAGGCGGGCGCCCCGACCGGCGGCCACAACCTCTCCGTCTACGCCGGCTCGGACAAGGCGCACCAGGAGGCGTCGCTGAAGTTCGTCAACTTCATGACCTCGGCGAAGTCCCAGGAGACCATCGCCCTGAAGAACTCCACGCTGCCGACCCGTGACGACGCCTACACCACCGAGGTCAAGGCCGACCCGGGCATCGCCGGCTACCAGACCGTCCTGGCCGCCGCCCAGCCGCGCCCCGAGCTGCCCGAGTACAGCTCCCTGTGGGGCCCGCTCGACACCGAGCTGCTGGCCGTCGCCGGCGGCAAGAAGTCCCTCGACGAGGGCCTGGGCAACGCGGAGACCGCGATCGCCAAGCTGGTCCCGGACTTCAGCAAGTGATCCCGAGTGACCGCCGAGTCCTCCCCCACTCCCGGCTTCGCCCGAGCGGGGGACCCCCAGATCTTCGGGGGACGGATGCGGCGGTCACCGGTCTGTCCCCCGAGCAGCCCAGCCCCCGAGCAGCCCAGCCCCTGATCTTCCAGAAGGTGTCGAACGATGACAGTCGCCATCGACCGAGCGACCGGCAAGCGCCGAGGTGAACCGGGCGGGCGCCCGGGCCGGCTGACGCGTCTGAGGCAGTCGTACCAGCGGTACTGGTACGCGTACGCGATGATCGCCCCGGTGGTCGTCGTGCTCGGCGTCCTGGTGCTGTATCCGCTGGCGCGCGGCTTCTATCTCACCCTCACCAACGCCAACAGCCTCAACTCGGCGCGCACGATCGGCGTCAACCACATCGAGGCCACCTACGAGTTCATCGGCTTCGACAACTACGCCGACATCCTGTGGGGCCCGACCTCGTACGACCGCTTCTGGTCGCACTTCATCTGGACGATCGTCTGGACGGCCCTCTGCGTCGCCCTGCACTACGTCATCGGCCTCGGCCTCGCGCTGCTGCTCAACCAGAAGCTGCGCGGCCGCACCTTCTACCGGCTGATCCTGGTCCTGCCGTGGGCCGTGCCCACCTTCGTCACCGTGTTCGGCTGGCGGTTCATGCTCGCCGACGGCGGCGTCATCAACGGCGCCCTCGAAGCGCTGCACCTGCCGACCCCGCTGTGGCTGGAGGACACCTTCTGGCAGCGGTTCGCCGCGATCATGGTCAACACGTGGTGCGGTGTGCCGTTCATGATGATCTCGCTGCTCGGCGGACTCCAGTCCATCGACTCCACGCTCTACGAGGCCGCCGAGATGGACGGCGCGAGCGCCTGGCAGCGCTTCCGCCACGTCACCCTGCCGGGCCTGAGGTCCGTCAGCTCCACCGTCGTCCTCCTCGGCGTCATCTGGACGTTCAACCAGTTCGCCGTCATCTTCCTGCTGTTCGGCGACACCGCGCCCGAGGCGCAGATCCTCGTGACCTGGGCGTACTACCTCGGCTTCGGGCAGCAGCCGCGTGACTTCGCGCAGTCGGCGGCCTACGGCATCCTGCTGCTGGCCATCCTGATCGTCTTCACCTCCGTCTACCGCCGCTGGCTGAACCGCGATGAGCAGCAGCTCGCGATCTGAGGCAGGAGCCCCCATGAGCACCACGACCGTCAAGACCACGGCTCCCGAGGACGACGGGCCCCTCGCGCGGACCGCCTCGGCGCCCAGGACACGCCGACGGGGCGAGAACAGCCTCGCCGGCAGCCTCGCCTCCCACGCGATCCTCATCGTGGCGAGCCTGACCGCGCTCTTCCCGATCGCCTGGCTGGTCTTCCTGTCCCTCGGCCCGGACAAGGACGATTACCTGCATCCCGGGCGTATCTTCGGCAAAATGACATTTGGCAACTACTCGTACGTGCTCCAGGAGACACCGTTCTTCGACTGGCTGGTCAGCACCCTCGTCGTCTCGCTCGGCACCACCGTCATCGGGGTGCTGATCGCGGCGACCACCGGCTACGCCGTCTCCCGCATGCGCTTCCCGGGCTACCGGAAGTTCATGTGGGTGCTTCTGGTCACGCAGATGTTCCCGGTAGCCGTACTGATGGTGCCGATGTACGAGATCCTGTCGGAGCTGAAGCTCATCGACAGCTACCTCGGACTCGTCCTCGTCTACTGCTCGACGGCCGTGCCGTACTGCGCCTGGCTGCTCAAGGGCTACTTCGACACGATCCCCTTCGAGATCGACGAGGCGGGACGCGTCGACGGGCTGAGCCCCTTCGGCACGTTCGCACGGCTGATCCTGCCGCTCGCCAAGCCGGGCCTCGCGGTCGCCGCGTTCTACAGTTTCATCACCGCGTTCGGGGAGGTCGCCTTCGCCTCGACGTTCATGCTGTCCGATACGAAGTACACCTTCGCCGTCGGCCTGCAGAGCTTCGTCAGCGAACACGACGCCCAGCGCAACCTGATGGCCGCCACCGCGGTACTGGTCGCGATCCCCGTCTCCGCGTTCTTCTACCTCGTGCAGAAGAACCTGGTGACCGGGCTCACGGCGGGCGGCACGAAGGGCTGAGGGCCCTTTGCGAGAGAGACTCCCGTACGCCTCGTCGTACGGGTGGCGGCCGCGGTGTCCATCCGACCCCGCTGACACCGCGGCCGCCTCGTCAACCAGACCCGAGACACCGATCGACGCCCC
Source organism: Streptomyces sp. NPDC057474 (assembly GCF_042802555.1). Classification (NCBI taxonomy): domain Bacteria; kingdom Bacillati; phylum Actinomycetota; class Actinomycetes; order Kitasatosporales; family Streptomycetaceae; genus Streptomyces; species Streptomyces sp. NPDC057474. The sequence goes on from NZ_JBHVDX010000044.1 coordinate 48,991, forward strand.
CGACCCCTCCCCCGATCGCACCAAGGACGTCATGAGCCAGCACTCCTCTGCCGACCCGGCCGACAACTCCGCGCTCGCCACCGTCGCCTCCCGCCGCGACTGGTGGCGCGACGCGGTGATCTACCAGGTCTATCCGCGCAGCTTCGCCGACAGCAACGGCGACGGCATGGGCGACCTGGAGGGCGTACGTTCCCGACTCCCGTACCTGCGCGACCTCGGCATCGACGCCGTATGGCTCAGCCCCTTCTACGCCTCCCCGCAGGCCGACGCCGGCTACGACGTCGCCGACTACCGAGCGGTGGACCCGATGTTCGGGTCGTTGCTGGACGCGGACGCCCTGATCCGCGACGCCCATGACCTGGGCCTCCGCATCATCGTCGACCTGGTCCCCAACCACTCCTCCGACCGGCACGAGTGGTTCAGGCGGGCGGTGGCGGAGGGCCCGGGCTCTCCGCTGCGCGACCGCTACCACTTCCGCGAGGGCAAGGGTGCGGCGGGCGAACTCCCCCCGAACGACTGGGAGTCCATCTTCGGCGGCCCGGCCTGGACGCGGGTGACGGAGCCGGACGGCACTCCGGGCGCCTGGTACCTGCACCTGTTCGCCCCGGAGCAGCCCGACTTCAACTGGGACCACCCGGCGGTCGGCGACGAGTTCCGCTCCGTCCTCCGCTTCTGGCTCGACATGGGCGTGGACGGCTTCCGCATCGACGTGGCCCACGGCCTGGTGAAGGCGGACGGCCTCCCGGACCTCGGCTCCCACGAACAGTTGAAGCTGCTGGGCAACGATGTCATGCCGTTCTTCGACCAGGACGGCGTCCACGCGATCTACCGCGAGTGGCGCCTGGTGCTGGACGAGTACGCGGGGGACCGCATCTTCGTGGCGGAGGCGTGGACTCCGACGATCGAGCGCACCGCGAACTACGTCCGCCCGGACGAGCTCCACCAGGCCTTCAACTTCCAGTACCTGGGCACGGACTGGGACGCGGCCGAGCTGAAGGTCGTCATCGACCGCACCCTGGACGCGATGCGCCCGGTGAACGCCCCCGCCACCTGGGTCCTGTCGAACCACGACGTGACCCGCCACGCGACCCGCTTCGCGAACGAACCGGGTCTGGGCACGCAGATCCGCCTGGCGGGCGACCGTGAGTTGGGGCTACGTCGTGCCCGCGCAGCCTCGCTGCTGATGCTGGCGCTACCGGGTTCGGCGTACGTCTACCAGGGCGAGGAGTTGGGCCTCCCGGACGTCGTCGACCTCCCGGACGAGGTCCGCCAGGACCCCGCCTACTTCCGAGGCGCCGGCCAGGACGGCTTCCGCGACGGCTGCCGGGTCCCGATCCCCTGGACACGGGCCGGATCGTCGTACGGCTTCGGGGCCGGTGGCTCCTGGCTGCCGCAGCCTTCCGAATGGGGCGACCTGAGCATCGAGGCCCAGACGGGCGCGGCGGACTCCACCCTGGAGTTGTACCGCACCGCCCTGTCCGTCCGCCGGGAGGAGCCCGGTCTGGGCGCGGGCGACTCGGTCGAGTGGCTGAAGGCGCCCGCGGGGGTCCTGGCCTTCCGCCGGGGGGACTTCGTGTGCGTGGCGAACACGACGGGCGAGGCGGTCACGATTCCCGCGTACGGCCGCGTCCTGGTCGCGAGTGGTGAGGTGACCGTGGCGGAGAGCGAGGCGAAACTGCCGGGGGACACGACGGTTTGGTGGACGACCGTCTGAGGCTCCCGTAGGAACACCGCCGGGTCGATCACCCTCACCCGCGAGGACCTCTCCGACCTCTCCTGACCGGGACGAGGGCCCGCGACCCCATGCCGGGTTGCGGGCCCTTCGTCGTCCTCGCCCCACTCCCGCAGCTCACCTCACCCCAACACCGCACCCCGTGAAGGGATTTCGGGTGCGTGAAGAAGGTGTGTCCGGAGGGTTGACCGTTCGACAAGTGGACTCGTACCTTCCTGTCGGTTGAAAGTTTTCAGCCATCTTGCAGCAAGAAACGGCAACGGATCTTGCATGGGCCCTCTTCGGGTCCTCGGCCCTCCCCTTCGGATCCCTTCAACGGTGAAGGACCCCACACATGACCAGCAGAACACTCTCCGGTGCGCTCGCTCTCGCGGCGGGTGCGTCGATCGCGCTCGCGGTGCCCGCGGGGAGCGCGTACGCGTCGCCGCCCGGGACCAAGGACGTGACCGCCGTCCTGTTCGAGTGGAGCTTCGCCTCCGTCGCCAAGGAGTGCACCAACACCCTCGGCCCGAACGGGTATGGGTACGTCCAGGTCTCGCCGCCCGCCGAGCACATACAGGGCTCGCAGTGGTGGACGTCGTATCAGCCCGTCAGCTACAAGATCGCCGGGCGGCTCGGGGACGCCACCGCCTTCCAGAACATGGTCAACACCTGTCACGCGGCAGGCGTCAAGGTCGTCGTCGACACCGTCGTCAATCACATGTCCGCGGGGAGCGGGACCGGTACGGGCGGATCGTCGTACTCGAAGTACAACTACCCCGGCCTCTACTCCTCCTTCGACTTCGACGACTGCACCGCCACCATCAGCGACTACACCAACCGCGCCAACGTCCAGAACTGCGAGCTCGTCACCCTCGCCGACCTGGACACCGGTGAGGAGTACGTCCGGTCGGCCATCGCCAAGTACATGAACAGCCTGCTGGGGTACGGCGTCGACGGGTTCCGGATCGACGCCGCGAAGCACATCCCCGCCGCCGACCTGGCCAACATCAAGTCGCGGCTGAGCAACACGTCCGCGTACTGGAAGCAGGAGGCCATCTACGGCTCCGGGGAGGCCGTGCAGCCGAGCGAGTACACCGGCAACGGGGATGTGCAGGAGTTCCGGTACGCCTTCGACCTCAAGCGGGTCTTCAACAACGAGAACCTCGCCTACCTCAAGAACTACGGGGAGGGCTGGGGCTACATGAGCAGCTCCGTCTCCGGGGTCTTCGTCGACAACCACGACACCGAGCGCAACGGCTCCACGCTCAGCTACAAGGACGGCGCCAACTACACACTGGCCAACGTCTTCATGCTGGCCTACCCGTACGGCGCGCCCGACATCAACTCCGGCTACGAGTTCTCCTCCACCGATGCCGGGCCGCCCAACGGCGGTACGGTCGACGCCTGTTGGCAGGACGGGTGGAAGTGCCAGCACGCCTGGCCGGAGATCATGCGCATGGTCGCCTTCCGCAACGCCACGCGCGGCGAGGCCGTGACCAACTGGTGGGACAACGGCAACGACGCGATCGCCTTCGGGAGGGGCAGCAGGGGCTTCGTGGCCATCAACCACGAGTCGAACAGCCTCAGCCGTACGTACCAGACCTCACTCGCGGCCGGCACGTACTGCAACGTGCAGAACAACACGACGGTCACTGTGAACAGCTCCGGCCAGTTCACCGCCACCCTCGGCTCCAACACGGCTCTCGCGGTCTACGCGGGCAAGTCCAGCTGCTGAACCGCTGTTCCTTCGTGTGACCGCGCGTCGTCGCGACCGGCAACGCGTGGCACGGGAGGGTGCGACTACAACACCCTCCCGTGGCGGCTGGGCCTGTCGGCGCAGACGAACTCCACCTGCTGAGCACAACGGGCGCACCTGAAAGCTCTTTCCGTTACTTTCAAGCCTCTTGCTGAAAAGCTTTCCGCGGCGATACGGTCGCGCGGGGTCGGACCCACCAGAGCCGTCATCGCAAGGAGTCCATCCGTGATACCGAGATGGCCGACGCCGTCCAGGCGTCGTACCGCCCACGCCGGACGGGCCGCAGCGGTCAGCGCGGTCACCGTGACCGCGCTGACC